>JBJSWM010000624.1:0-14426 GCA_046085865.1 Pirellulaceae bacterium | reverse complement strand
ACCCTGCTGTTCCAGGAGAGCGGACTGGGGAATTGGGATTCGGCCACCGGTCCAAACCGGGCGGCATGCGAAACGAACTTGAGTGTTTTCAAATGCCCCAGCATGGCACTGAAGGACACCTACAACTACAACGGCATCACCCGCCGCGTCCCGGCTAGTTACCGAGGCAACGGGGGTAGCGATATCAGTTCCGACGACACGTCGACCCGGCCTTTGGCCAACACCAAGTCGTTCGAAATGGTCGATCTGAATGGTTTGTTCTTCGGTTGCAAAAGTGTTCAGTTTGGCGAGATTCCAGATGGACTCTCCAACACGATCATGATCGGCGAGTCGCTGACCGACCCGGAATTCGTCAAAGACGATCAGGGGATGGACTTTTGGGTGATCGGCAGCCCGCAGATCGATCCCTGTGATTGCAACGGGGGAACGGGTGGTACCGAGTTCACGGAAGCGTCGGGCAGCACGATCGCCCGGATCAACGCGCAGCTTCGCGACCCCGCGCTTAGTGGCCAGCTGATGGAAATGTCGTTCGGCAGCTACCACCGTGGCGGTGCGATGTTCGGGCTGGGTGATGGCTCGGTGCGGTTCATCGCCGACGGCATCGACATGAGCGTCTACCAGCCGTTAGGTTCGCGCGACGGCGCCGAAGTGGCGATCCTGGACGAATGATCCTTGGGAGAAAGTGTTCCTCACATCTTTCTTCGAAGGTGGAACCAATTCGGATGGATTGGAAAGGGTGATTGTCAGATGAGTTTTCGAGTTCTGTTCGAGCAATTTCGGTTCGCGTCGATTGCTGGCTTTGGTCTGATGGTCGTCGGTTGTTCTGGCCCTGGCGATGCCGATTACGCCAAGTTGAACTTGGTCGACATTACGGGGACGGTCCTGGTTGATGGAGTTCCTGTGGAAGGGGTTGAAGTTCGTTTTGAGGACAATCCCTTTCAGTACTCTTTCGGTGTCACCGACTCGTCAGGCAACTACAAGATGATGCTCAACAATCGAAAGTCGGGCGTCACCCCTGGAAGCAAGAAGGTGCGGTTCGTTCCCAAGTCGGGTAATTCGGGGGCGGCTGCATCCGATGCGGCTTCAGCGATTCCCCAGGAAGGGGACGATGGGGAGGCCCGGGAGACAGCCGAAGGGGAAGTGGTCGAGATCGCCAAGGATGCCGCGGGGCCGGGCAAGGTCCCCGCTTGCTACAACAGCGATCCCAAGATTTCGGTCGAGGTATCTAAGGCGACGACGAAGTTCGACTTTGACCTCAAGAGCGATTGTTCTACCGCGGCTCCAAAATAGCTGTTCGTTCGCCCGATGGACTAGAGAAGAGCAGACGCTTTGCGATTCCCTTTGGATTCGCAAAGCGTTTTTTATTGCTGTGGCGATTGGCACCTTGAGCGTCTTCGATGGAGCGTGCGATCGTGGATAGGAGACTCTACCATTTGGTCTGCTTCCGCGCTCGTGCCGCTGCGGTGAAGAATCCGACTTAGGGTCGCGTGATCGTTTCGTGGAGGTTCAGAAGGACTCGGCAGACGCTGGTCCAGGCGGCCAGCTCCGGAATCTGATCCTGTGGCAGGGAGGTACGGCTGGCTCCCACGGCCACCAGCTTGGCAGCTCCTTCTTGATCCTCCTTCCATTGGCCGCGATGCTTGACCAGCAGCTCCGACAGCACCTTGGTCTCTGCTTCGGTAGGCCAGCGTCCGACGGCGCGATGAAAACCAATCTCCAGTCGCCGGCGATCCTCGATCGGTTGGCGATCGACCAGCAGTTGTTCGGCCAGGTGCCGTGCGGATTCGACGTAGGAAGGGTCGTTGAGCAGGACCAGGGACTGCAGCGGCGTGTTGGAGCGAGGTCGGTCGGCGGTGCACTCCTCACGGCTAGGAGCATCGAAGGCGAGCAGGGAAGGGTGGAGGTACTGCCGTTGCCAGTGGGTATAGAGTCCCCTTCGGTAAAGCGACTCTCCTTGGCTGTTCTGCCATTCGCGCGTCGGGAAGTTGAGGTAGGCCCAGTATCCGGGTGGCTGGTAAGGACGAACACTTCGGCCACCGACGAAGCGAACCAGCAGATCGCTGACGGCCAGGGCGTTGTCGCGAACCAATTCTGCATCCATGCGGTAGCGATTCTGATGGGTCAGCCAACGGTTGGTTGGATCGATTGCGATCTGGCTGTCGGTCGCCGAAGCGCTGCGTTGATAAGCCGATGAAAGGACGATCTGACGGATCATCTCTTTCATGTTCCAGCCCGAGTCGATCATACGTCCTGCAAGGTAATCGAGCAGTTCAGGGTGGCTGGGAGGATCTCCCTGCGATCCAAAGTCATCGACTCGTCGCGCAATCCCCGTGCCGAAAAAATGTTTCCAGAGTCGATTGACCAGGACGCGTGAGGTCAGAGGATGTTCGGGTGCCACCAGCCAGCGGGCAAGGTCGAGTCGGTTGGCGCGGGAGGGGTTCGACTTCTCCAGACGCACCGACAGCACTTCGGGCACCGCCGGTTCGACCACATCGCCCGAATCATCCATCCAGTTGCCACGAGCCAGCACGCGAACCATGCGAGGGCTGACGGTGCGAGTGACCAGCGTGACCGGGATCGATTTCTCGTGCGACTCAAGCTCCTTTTTCCGCGTTGCGATGAGGTCTCGCATCGGCTGGAGGGTAGGCGACTTTTCTTTCCACCATTGGAGTAATTTGGAAGCCGCATCCGCGCTTCGCGACTCGAGAGCCTGATCGGCTGCGGCGAGCGTCTCCTGGGGTGCCTGATCGAGATAGAACTTCGGGATCGGCTGCGCGGACCAGGAGACGCGGAATCGACCGAGCGTGTGTTGGGGGTTGTCGAGATTCTGCAGCAGCGTGACACGTAGGCTTCCTGGCTGATCGGGAATCGCTGTTCGGTCCAATGCAAACCACGCATCGTTCCGCTGCCCGGCTCGCTCCATCACCGCCCAGCCCCATGTGGGGCCTTTGGCATCTTCATCGAAAGCTCCGGCGACCGCCCATTTACCATAGGGATTACCCCCGGCGGCACCAGTCTGTTCGTAGCTGGCCAAGCCTTGGACGACCGGTATTTTCTTAGGTTCCCCCTCCCCCTCTGGCACCCAGTGGACGATCAATTCGCTGAGGACAAAATTCCCGTTGCCGGCGCGCCCGGGACCTTTTTGAGGCAACGAATCATCAGGGAGTGTTTCGATGCGTAGCGTCTGAATTTCTTTTGGAAAGCGGTTCCACTGGAGGGTGGTCTGATCGGTGGCTGGAGAGTTGCCGGATGCCAGCAGCGAGTGGTCGGGCTGCAGCGTCAGGGTGGCTCCCTGAGCGGAGGTGGATTGATCGGGAGGGACGATGGTCCAGCTGGGTAGTTCCGCAAGCCACTGGTCCAAACCGGGCAGTGCCTGAGCCCCGGCTGATCGATACTCGGCCTCCGCTTGATCCAGTTGCTGCTTGAGCTGTTGCTGCTTGGCCTCCTGCTGGGGACTAGGCACCGGAATGCTTGGGCCCCAGATTCCGGTGTCGTTCGCGCCGGCATAGAGCCCTTTTTCCTCGATGTCGGCGAAGAAGGCTTCCAGCTGATAGAAGTCGCGAATCGAGAAGGGATCGTATTTGTGGTCGTGGCACTCGCAGCAGCCCAGCGTCAGCCCCATCCACGTACCTCCCAAGTTCCGAACCCGCTCGGCGATGTACTTGGCGAGGTACTCCTTATCCTGGACGCCTCCCTCGGCGCTCATCATCCCCAGACGGTTGTATCCGGAGGCGATCTGCAAACGCTTCGCTTCGTTGGTGCCTGGGGTTTGCGGTAGGAGATCACCCGCAAGTTGTTCGATGGTGAATTGGTCGAATGGCACGTTGCGGTTGAATGCATCGATCACGTAGTCTCTGTAGGGTGAGACGCTCATCTCCTGATCGCCGTGGTAGCCGACGCTGTCGGCATAACGGACCAGGTCCATCCAGAGCATCGCCATCCGTTCGCCGTAGTGTTCCGAGTTGAGCAGCTCTTCCACCAATCGCGGGTAGGCATCAGGCGACGCATCGCTGGCGAACTGCTCCACGCGCTGCGGACTGGGAGGGAGACCCAGCAGATCCAGGCTGAGTCGCCGGATGAGGGTGCGTCGGTCGGCGGGAGGCGAAACCTCAAGGGAAAGTTTGGCGATCGGTCCGGCCAGGAAATGATCGATGGCGTTGCTGCCGTCGGGTAGTTGCGTTTTCGGGACGTCAGGCCGCTCGATCGGCTGAAAGGCCCAGTGTCCCTCGTGGGCAGCCCCTTGCTCAATCCAACGCCCAAGCAACGTTCGCTGTGCGTCGCTGAGTGGTTTTCCGGTGGAATCGGGGGGCATGCGAGTTTGGGGGTCATCGGTGGTGACGCGTTCCCAGAGTCGACTTTCGGAAAGTTTCCCCCCGACGACTGGACCAGGCTCCCCGTCACTGCCCAGCAACCCAGTCTCGGTATCCAGTCGCAGATCGGCTTCGCGCCGGTTGGCATCCGGTCCGTGGCATGCAAAGCAATGGTCGGAGAGGATCGGTCGAATGTCGCGATTGAACTGGAGGACTTCCTCCTGCCCGAAGCAAAGCGTGGTCGCGGTGGTTGCCAGGGAGGCGGCAATCAGGCCAATCGAGCCAACGAATCGAAGCGATCGCATCAGAAAACTCCCGGTTGGGAAGGAGTGGCAAGCGGAGGGGATCCTGGGCAGGAGGCGGGTGGGACGGCGATAGGCCTGATCCCAGACGATCCCGGATGGAGGAACCAAGGCTCCATTGTAGAAAACAGTCTCTTCAGGTTCCACCGTCGGCTCGCCTTCCACAGCGGGTTTCAAAGGAATGCGGCGGTGAGCTATCTTGGCCAATGGGGAGCCGGATAGAATGGAGTTGGCTTCCGAATGCAAGGTGTGCCTTACCTTTGGGGTAACCGACAAGATGGACGACGTCGATCGGAAGTGGCAAGGCAGTTTCTTTGGCCCGCGCTGGTCGATCGCTCACCTTCTCTTCTGGACCTTGTCGGTCGCTTTGATGCATCAGGTTCTAAGATTTCTCCCAGGGATAGGATCTGGTGGGGGATCGAGTGCCGAGCAAACGATGCTGGCGCTGGCCTATGGAACGGTCGTTGGAATTGGAGTGCCGGCGATTTTGGTCCCGCATGGCGCGGTGCGATTCTGGGAGCATCCGGCGCGGATCCTATGGGGTTTAAGCGTCGCGATGGTGGTACTGGACCTTTGTCAGCAATGCTTGGCAGATGAATGGCGTGTTTATACCGAAGGGATCCCTCCCAGCGAGGCGTGCGCGATGGGCGCGCACTGCACCGCTGCGGTCTGGACGCTGTACGCACTCACCCGCAGCAAGATATCGCTGGGATGGAAATTTGGCCTTGCCCTCCTGGTCATCGATCAGTGCGTTCGCTTCTTTCTGCTTGGCTTTTCCGTCCTGTTTTCTCGCGGCGTTCGCGGCATGACCGCCTGGGACCCCATCGTTCTTCAGGTGACTCTGGGAGCCGCGATGAGTCTGATCGTCTGCCTCTACTGGATGGCGATGGCGGGAT
The DNA here is from genome assembly GCA_046085865.1 of Pirellulaceae bacterium. Classification (GTDB taxonomy): domain Bacteria; phylum Planctomycetota; class Planctomycetia; order Pirellulales; family Pirellulaceae; genus JBEISR01. Next base: position 8,918 of record JBJSWM010000624.1, on the reverse strand, counting down.
TTGACTGGTGGACCGGAAAGCACCGCGACTGGCAGTCAGCCACCCTCCTCTGGTTGCTTCCCGCGATCACCCTGGCCCCTCTGATCCCGGGGCTCTACGAGCTCTATCGGGGGTGGAGACTGGGGCTATTTTGATCGGCGAAAGGGGATCACCACTTTGGGGTTCCCTCGAAAAATGCGTTCCCGGTTTCAGCCTGTGGAGTATATTAAGCGTTGGTGAGGAGCAATCGGAGGGAAGTGGTCGAGCCGTTGGTGGAAGCGATTGGATGCTGTTTCTGGGGGTAGGTTGGGGATGGGAAAGGACCGTGGGAAGGGGAAGAGTTCCGAGCAGTTGCGGGGAGCAGCTCGCGATAAGATTCGGGTTGCAGGCTTGCGCAGCACCCCGGCTCGCGTGGCCACATTTCTGGCCCTGGAGCAATCCGATTCTCCACTGACGCACGCCGAAGTGGCCGATAAGATCCAGGAACTAGGGGTCGATAAGGCGACGGTTCTTCGCAATCTGGTCGATCTGGTTGCCGCTGGCTTGGCGCGGCGCACCGAGCTGGGTGACCGGCTTTGGCGATACGAATCAGCCGATCCCGCTCAGCCGCTGGAAGCCCATCCCCATTTCCTCTGCGTCGACTGTGGGTCGGTCACTTGCCTGGGAGATCTGGAACTGACACCCAGCAGTCGCCGTCAGTCGGAGGTGGTCGGCAAGGTGACGGAGATTCTACTGAAAGGCCACTGCCAAAGCTGCAATGAAGTGCAGCCGATTCGGGGTTGATCGTCCGCCTGCCACCCGTGGATGGCGCTGGGCAAGTCGATCGCAGTCCCGATTGCCTGTGGCCGGTAGGGGATCCAGCCGACAGAAGATAGAATGGAGCGGAAGGGAGTCGAACCCTCGACCTCAGCATTGCGAACGCTGCGCTCTCCCAACTGAGCTACCGCCCCGAACTGACTGACTCAGGAAGCCGTTATCCTAACGCCCGGTGGCATAATGTCCAGAGCGGCATCATGACCAGAGCCGGCGAATGGGGGATCTTGAGTCAGAGGCATGTGGGTTTGCAGCAGATGAGGGGGCCAGTCGCCCGCATGGATCCCAGTGATGGAGTGAGCCGGATGCAGCCAGGCGGAGCCAGCAAGCTCTATCTGATCGGATTTCGTGGTGCGGGAAAGACCACCGTCGCCGGTTGCCTTGCGAGGCGGCTGGAATGCGATTGGGTCGATGCCGATCAATGGATAGAGAAATCGGCGGGAGAAACGATCCGAGAGATTTTCCAGCGGTGTGGCGAGCAGGGCTTTCGGGAGTTGGAAGAGCGAGCGGTGGCCACGCTGGCCCAGGGGAACATTCCGATTGTCTCTCTGGGAGGCGGCGCCATCCTGCGGCCTGCCAACCGCCGATGGATCGCCCAGACCGGACTGACCGTCTGGCTTCAGGCGTCCGCCCAGACGATTCGAATGCGTCTGTCGCGCGACTCGCGAAGCAACGCCAATCGTCCGCCGCTGACCAACCTGTCGCAGGACGAAGAGATCATCGCCCTCTTGGAACAACGAACGCCGCTTTACCGGGAGGCAGCCGATCTGACCGTGCTGGTGGATGATCGACGATCGGAGGAGATCGCAGACACGATTCTCAGATGGTGGCGTCAGCGCCAAAGAAGCAAACTGGGGATGACGCGGGAGATCACCGATTCGTCTTCCATCGGCATGGACGAGCGAGAGGAGACGTAAGTGACTGGTCTCTGGATGGTGTGGCTGGTGGGATGTTTGACTGCGATGGGGATCAATGAAGCGATTGATCGATTGGCCTACTGGCCTCGTGGAATCGGACGAACGGGCCGATCCCCGGAAGGTTGCCCCAAGCGGGGAGGTTGGGACTGGATGCCGGTGCTGGGTTGGCTCAGGTTGCGCCGCGAGTCTTTGCATCATGGAGGCGGTTTTTGGGTTCGTCCGATGGCGCTGGAGTTTCTGCTACCACTGTTTCTGGTTTGGCTTTATCGATGGGAACTGCAAGGCCAGCTTCTTCCGGCGAATCTGGCGGCCGATTCGATACCGGCAGCGGAGCTTGGATTGACTTGGCAGTTCTGGGTTCACTCCGCACTGATCAGCCTGTTGGTGATCGCCACCTGCATCGATCTGGACGAGCGGATGATACCCGACTCGGTGACAACACCGCTGACGCTGCTGGCTGTTTTTGGCGCCGCCGTGTTTCCCGACTGGAGATTCTGGGTGACTGGGCTGAGTCCTGAGGGTAGCTGGGTGGTGACTCGATTGCACCCGGCCAGCCCCGATCCCTGGAATCTCTGGTGGCAAAGCCCCGCCGGATTTCGAACCATCCTGGTGCTCTATAGCCTTTGGTGCTTTGCCTTGGCAGATCGTCGATGGATTCTGCGACGCGGCTGGAAGAAGGCATGGCGTTACTTCCTTGCAGGATTGGTGCGCCATCCTTCCTGGAAGCTGCTGCTGGGAATCTGGTTGGCTGGGTTGCTGGGGCTTGGCTGGATCTACGCACGCGGCACTCCTCAGGCGTGGTCGGCGGTGGTCAGCAGTGTCTTTGGGATGGCGATGGCGGGAGCTTTGGTCTGGTCGCTGCGGCTGGTTGCTCGACTAGCGATGGGGGTGGAGGCGATTGGGTTTGGCGACGTGACGCTGATGGCGATGGTGGGAGCGGTGCTTGGCTGGCAGCCTGCGTGGCTTGCCTTTTTCCTTGGTCCGATGGCGGCCATTCCCCTGGTGATCCTGGTCTACCTTTGGACCCGCGACCCGGCAACACCGCTTGGTCCCTATCTAGCGCTTGGATCGCTGCTGACCATCGTCGCCTTCCGACCGCTCTACCTGGAATGGGCCTCCGAGCGGCTATTTTTTTTAGGGGACTGGCTGATCTACCTGTTTGTGGGATTCCTGTGCGCCTTTGGTCTGCTGTTGGGACTACTGGGATGGTTCAAAGGGCGATGGGTCCAGTGAGCGGGATGGGAAGCGGGAGCGGAGGATCAGGCTGTGGCTTGCACTTCCTGAGCGATTGCTACAATGGGTCGCTTGCATCAGGCGGTTGGCAGGCGTTGCATTGGCGGGCAGCTCACCGCAGCAACGCCTGAAAGAAGCACCGGAGGAGGATCCACTGGAGCTTCGTTTCTTCAGGACCGTCACCAGGCATAGGATGGCCGATTCAGGGAGGTTTCGAGGGTGCCCAAAGGGACGCAAAGCGCCGGGAATCGACGCATCGAAGGAGCCGAGCAGCATCGACTGTGGGAAGCTAGAGAGCGCATCGCCAATTGGCAGCGATGGGGCCCTTATCTTTCGGAGAGGCAGTGGGGTACGGTCCGTGAGGATTACTCCCACTTCCAGGACGCCTGGTCGTTTTTCACCCACGAGCATGCTAGGTCGCGCGCGTACCGATGGGGCGAAGATGGACTGATGGGGATTTGCGACCGACAGTGTCGCCTCTGCTTTTCCTTCGCCTTCTGGAATGGACGCGACCCGATCCTCAAGGAACGGCTCTTTGGGCTGTCCGGGCCCGAAGGCAACCATGGGGAAGACGTCAAGGAGTGCTACTTCTACCAGGATGCCGTCCCCACGGCATCCTACCTAAAGGGACTCTACCTGTATCCGCTCGCGGAGTATCCCTATGCGGAGCTAGTGGCGGTCAATCGCGGCAAGTCGCGTACCGAACCGGAGTGGGAGTTGCTGGACAGCGGCAGTTTGGAACGGGAAGGTCATGTTGCATGCCAGATCGAGTATGCCAAAGAGGGCCCCGACGACCTGCTGATGCGTCTGACCATGACGCATCGCGGAACTCGCCGCGCTGTTTTGACGGTGCTGCCGCAGCTTTGGTTTCGCAATACATGGAGCTGGGGATGCGACCACGAAGGCTGTTCGATGAAGCCGCGCATCGATGCCACCGACCCCAACCGTGTCATGGCTCAACATGAGACACTGGGGGGATACGAGTTTCGGGTCGAACCGATTGGGACGCAGCCCATCGACTGGCTCTGCACCGACAACGAAACCAATCCCCAGTTGCATCCGGCGTATCCGTCGGAGGGCAAGTACTTCAAAGATGCGTTCCATCGCCGGATCATCGACCGTGAGGAAGCCGCCGTCGACGCTCGTCGAATCGGAACCAAGGTAGCCGCATGGCATCAGATCGAACTAGAGCCAGGTGAAAGCTACGTGGTTCGTTGTCGCCTCAGATCCAAAGAACTTCCTTCGATCGAATCATGGTTCGGCGACGCGTTCGAAAAGATCATGGAACAGCGGCGGCAGGAAGCCGACCAGTTCTATCGGGAGGTGATTCCCGAACATCTGGTGGGGGAGGTGCGAAACGTCTCGCGACAGGCCTATGCTGGTTTGACTTGGTCCAAACAGTTCTATCACTATTTCGTGCAGGGATGGCTCAATGGCGATGCGGGGTTCCCTGCACTCCCTGGATCACGACTTCAAGGACGCAATGCCGACTGGCAGCACCTGTTCAACCGCGACGTCATCTCGATGCCCGACAAATGGGAGTATCCCTGGTACGCCGCTTGGGATCTGGCGTTCCATATGATCCCGATGGCGAGGATCGATCTGGAGTTTGCGAAGGAACAGCTGATCCTGTTCCTTCGCGAGTGGTACATGCATCCCAACGGCCAGATCCCTGCGTACGAATGGGCCTTTGGCGATGTCAATCCACCAGTCCACGCCTGGGCCTGCTGGAGGGTGTATCAGATGAGCGGGCCTCCGGGGCAGCGCGATCGCGAATTCCTCGCCCGCACCTTCCAGAAACTGCTTTTGAATTTCACTTGGTGGGTCAACCGCAAAGATGTCCGCGGCAAGCATCTGTTCTCGGGTGGCTTTCTGGGGCTGGACAACATCGGAGTCTTCGACCGCAATAAGCCGTTCCCTGGGGGTGGGCACCTGGAGCAGGCCGATGCCACCGGATGGATGGCCTTCTACTGCGGGTGCATGCTGCAGATGGCGCTGGAACTGGCCAAGGGAGACAACGCCTATGGGGATATGGCAAGCAAATTTTTCGAGCACTATGTCAACATTTCTGATGCGGTCAACAGCCTCCACGGCACCGGACTCTGGGACAGCAAGGATGGGTTCTACTACGACCATCTCTATCTGGATGGCATCCCTTACCCCATGCGCATTCGTTCGATGGTCGGCCTGATTCCCCTGTGCACCAGCGTGCTTCTGCATGATGAAACGATCGATGCAATCGGTGGCTTCAAAAAGCGGATGCAATGGTTCCTCAATCACAACAAGAAGGTCACCGAGAAGATGACCTTTCTGCAATCGCGACGGGAAGCCAACGACAAGGTACTCACCCATCGCCTTCTAGCTCTTCCCTCAGAAAAACGCTTCCGAAAGATGCTCGAATATCTGCTCGATGAACGGGAATTCCTATCTCCATACGGCATCCGGTCGCTGTCGGCGGTCCATCAAAAAAATCCATTCGAATTCAACTTTGAGGGACGGGTGGAGAAGGTGGCCTACCTACCGGGTGAAAGCGATTCGCAGATGTTCGGTGGCAACAGCAATTGGCGCGGACCTGTCTGGTTCCCAGTCAATTTCCTGATCGTCGAATCGCTGCGCGACTATCATGCCTTCTATGGCGATTCGTTCCAGATCGAATGCCCTACCGGATCCGGACGCCTGATGAATCTTTTGGAAGTGGCGCAAGAAATCGAACGCCGATTGATTTCTCTTTTCCTACCCGACGATAGCGGCTCCCGCCCCTGCCATGGCCCCTATCAGCGGTTCGCCAAAGATCCACAGTGGCAGGATCTCCTCCTGTTCCATGAGTATTTTCATGGCGACACCGGCAAGGGCCTGGGCGCCAGCCACCAGACAGGCTGGACCTCCCTGGTCGCGACCCTTCTGGAACGAACTGGCCGATGATTGGCGCCGGAAAATCCGCACCCATGAATCGACGCCGTCCAAGCGTTGATCTCGCGAGAACCAGCCATGATTTTCCAGCAACGGATTGGCCATGCCACATGGCGGCGTCAGGCGACAAGCTGTCGATCGGAAAACTGGTTGACACAGGTGCTCTTGCATGGCCGGATTGGCCATGCCACATGGCGGCGTCAGGCAGCTTCTGCGATGGGTCCTTGTGAATGGGTAGCCCCGATCACTCTAATGGAGCCTCCCATCGAACGGACGGTGGAAAGATCAGCAAAATGGCTCAAACAATCCACCAGAGCGGCGACGGGGCATCGATCGATTCGGTGGCAATTCCAATAGAGAGCAACCTAGCAACGGAGCGATCGCATGGAGATCACGCACCACGGTGGGCGTAGTGGAGTCACTGGGTCTTGCCATCAACTTCGGCTGACGGGAGACCGTTCGGTGCTGATCGATTGCGGGTCCTTTCAAGGGCGCGACGCGATCGGACACGAAGATCCTCGCATCGACTTTCCGCTCAAAGGCATTGAAGCGCTCCTGGTCACCCATGTGCACATCGACCATATCGGGAGAATTCCCTACCTGCTGGCAGCGGGATTTGATCGCCCCATCTATTGCTCACAGCCCACCGCACGCTTGCTTCCGGTCATGCTTGAAGATTCGATTCGACTTGGCATCACCCGCAATCGTGCCGTCATCCGAGACGTTTTGGGAGATATCAAAAAGCTCCTCAAGCCTCTCCCCTACGGAACCTGGGAAAAGATCGGCAACGATCTGACAGTCCGCTACCAACCCGCAGGGCATGTGCTGGGATCTTCGTATGTAGAAATCGAACATGATTCGCAGCGCGTCGTCTTTAGCGGGGATCTGGGTTCGCGTATGACTCCGATTTTGGATGATCCGAAGAGTCCTGAGCGAGCCGACACGCTGGTTCTGGAGAGCACCTACGGGAATCGCAATCATGAGGGTCGGGAAGTGCGTTTGCAGGCGCTGGAAAAGATCCTTTGCCATACCATGCGGAACAAAGGGGTCACGATCATCCCTGCGTTCAGTCTGGGACGAACGCAAGAGTTGCTCTACGAGATGAATCGGATTCTCGAGAATATCGGCTACAAGAATCAATGCTCGATGCTTGGCCAGATTCCGATTCTGGTCGATTCCCCTTTGGCCAGACGGCTGACCGAGATCTACACCGACATGACCGAATTCTGGGATGCCGAGGCGAAGGAGGTGCTTTCGATCGATGACCAGCCACTGGTCTTCCAGAACCTGATCGAATTGGATGGGCACCGAGAGCACCAGAAGATGATCCAGCGGCTGCAAAGTCGCAATCAGCCGGCGATTGTGATCGCCGGCAGCGGCATGTGCGTTGGCGGACGAGTCGTCAATTATCTGAAACAGTTTTTGGGACGGGAGTCGACCGATGTGGTCTTCATCGGCTACCAAGCCGAAGGGACGCCAGGCCGGGTCATCCAGAGCGGTCGATCGACCGTCCGGCTCGATGGACGCTATTACCCCATCCGAGCCAAAGTCCACACACTGACCGGCTACTCGGCTCATGCGGATCAGTCGGACCTACTCAAGTTCGTGCAGGGAATCCCCGAAAAGCCGAAGGAGATTCGGCTGGTGCACGGCGAAGCTCTGGCGCAGGCGGGGCTTCGGGAAAAACTGGAAGGGCTGAGCTACCGGGTTACCTGATCGGCCTTGAAACGTCCGAGGCTGCCTCGGGATTCATCCTCTCCGCCAGATGCAATCGAGCTTCCTCAGCCCAGGGGCTTTCGGGGGCCAGTTCAATGAAACGCTGCCAGTGAGCCATCGCTTCCTCTTTCTGGTCGTTGTCATGGAGGGTGCGTGCCAAATGGTAGTGGACGTCGGCGTAGGCTTCATGATGCGAAAGAGCACCATGAAACGCCGCGATCGCCAGATCCACACGCCCCGTTTCCAACAGCACGCAGCCTAGATTGGCCCTCGCCTCGACGAAGTCCTCATCGCACTCGATGGCGGCGTAGTACCGCTCCCGCGCAGCCGTCGCGTCGCCGGTGCGGTAGAGCAGTTCGGCAAGCTGAAAATGGATCTCAGCGCTCGGTCCATGGCTCGACAAATGCACGCGATACCACTCGATCGCTCCTTCAAAGTCTCCCTGATCTTCTTGTTGCTGCGCCTGCTCGATGATCTGCTCGCTGGTCCAAAGAACTTCCTGACGATTCGCCTGATCGTCCCGACGCAAGCCTGGAGTGGCGACGATCCGATGAGATGGTGCGTCTGAGTCGTTGTCGGGCTCGTCGATCGCATCGAAATCGATGCGCATCTGACCGGCTGGCTCCAGCAGTCCTTCGTCTTTCCTCAATAGAACCTGACGTCCCTCGACCAAGATCTCCAACTGGGACAAAGAACGTGAGAGATTCGGGAAGTGGCGAGCGAATTGATCCAACTGCTTGCGAAGATCCGAAGGCTTGGTGCCAGTGGCGATCCAATGAGCCACCTGGCGCGCGGATTGAACCTGCTGGAAATCGAAGTATGGAAGCCGATGCACCACTTGAACCGGCTGAATCAATCCCATCCTCTGCCAACGGCGGATGTTGCGCACCGGAACCTTCAGCAGATCAGCCAGCATCGCTGGTGTGAACAGACGCCGACAGTCGGGCGCGACCTCCATGCAGCCAAGCCGCCTCCACAACTCCGTCTCCTCGATGCACTCCACAGAATCCGATGCCATCGCCACACTCCAGGGCGCCGCCGGATCGGAGTCCGGGAAAGTCCCCGGCAACTCATCGGCCCCGATGATCACTAAGTCGATCTCGGCAGTGGGCCGCTCCACCGGATGGCCGCCATGAAGACGCACCAGTTGATGCGCCTCCTTGCGAGTCAGCCCGCCCAAACGCCCCACAAAGGCGACGCGCATCCCCTGTAGCAGCCCCCCAGATTGCATCGCACTAGATCCATCACCCAACATGGCCGATTGCTCTCGATTCCTTCGTCGACCAACCCATCCACACCATTGACCCTCCCCAATGTACCAAGCGGCGATTGGATTGCTGAATCCTGCAA
>JBJSWM010000623.1:0-8630 GCA_046085865.1 Pirellulaceae bacterium | reverse complement strand
TGGACTCCTCGCCTCAAGCTCGCATCGGCGCAGCGACGCGCCGAAACAAAAGAATCAAGGAACCCACGGTGATCGCCAGCAACAGCAGGATCGCAGGCCACACCCACTGGTTCGACTGCTGGAATCCGAAGACGTACGACTGAACCGCGCCCAGAATCTGATACGGACTGGTCAGCAACTCCCAGCCGGGCTGGTAGACCTCCCTCCTCGACTGCGCCTGAAAGGTTGGGATAGCTGTCAAGGACGAGTAGGCGACATGCCCCATCAGCCAGATGGCGAACCAGGAGAACGCAGCATAGCGGGATTCCAGCGTCATCGAGGAGATGGCCAGTGCGCCCAGCGTCGTCGGAATGATCAAGCAAGCCGATGCCAGGAGGATGCGCAATGGCAGATCCCAGGTCATCCAAAAGACCGAAAGAGAAGGGGACAGCAGCAACCCCACCAGATACAGCAGCAGGGCAGGGCCGGTGGAGATGAGGAGCAGAAAAAAAGCGACGACTCCGAATTTCCCGAGAATGTACTCCCATCGGTCGATCGGTCGCGAAAAGTAGATCAAGTAGGCTCGCGTCCGCAAGTCCTGGGAGATCAGAGGCGGAGCCACGATGCCAACGAGAATCACCATCAGAAATGCCTGCGTGTTTCGGAGCATGGTCAGCAGCAGGAACGACCAGACGCTATGCCGTACCGTCTGAAACTGCTCGGGAGTCGGATCGGACGGAACCCCGTCCAAAATCGATGCCATTGGCGTTCCTCGCGTCATCCCCCGCATGGCTCGTTCAAACATCGTCCAGCTCTGCGGATCCCTCCCCGATTGCTCAAAAAAGAAAATCGGGATGGAAAAGAATACCAGAGGAAAGAGAGCGGCCAGCAGCAAACGTTTCAGCCACAGCGATTTCCATGCCCGTTGCACACCGGTGGTGGTGATCGCCAACCATCGTCGCCAAGGAGCCACAGCGGTTTCATTCCAGGGTCGATAGCCGGTACTATGAATCGGCATGCTGTGTCCCTCCGGTGGCCGCCTGCACCGCTTCCAGAAAAATCATTTCCATCGAGTTCCTGGCCGGCGTCATCGATCGAATCACGCATTGCGACTGGTGTGCCGCCGTCCAGATCCGCCGCTGCATTTCATGCGTGTCCCCGGCGATTTCCCATCCTTCCGGCTGCAACGGACGAAAGGTCAGCCCCTGCCTCTCCAGCGCTTCGGTCCACGCGGCAACAGGCCCCGTGATCCGCACCGTCATCGCAGGGGAAACTGGCCTAGACAACTCCTCCAGCGACTGCGACAGGACCACGCGTCCGGCCGCCAAAATCACCACATGACTGCTGACGCTTTGGACATCAGGCAAAATGTGCGTGCACAAGAGAACGCTCTTGCCATCGTCGCGAGCTAGAATTCGGATTCGACTGAGCATCGCGTCCCGTTCGTCGGGATCCAGCCCCGCCGTCGGCTCATCACGTATCAGTAGCGGTGGATCATGCACCAAAGCCTGCGCGAACTTCAGCTTCTGACGCATTCCAGTCGAGTAGGTTTCCACGGTGCGATACCGTTCCTGGCCCGCGCCGCAGAAATCGAGAATCTCGTGAGCTCGCCGCAGCCCTTCCAAGCGAGGCAGCGAATTGAGCCGAGCGGCAAACTGAACCGACTCGACTCCCGTCAGGCTGGGAATGTAGCAGTCGTCTTCCGGCATGAAACCGACCTGCTGGCGCACCAGCTTTCCACGGACCGATGCATCGACCCCCAGGACATTCACCTGTCCACTGCTGGCGCGAAGCAGACCAAGCACGATCTTGATCAACGTGCTCTTCCCCGCTCCATTGGGTCCCAGCAGGCCGGTGATACCCGCGGGGATGGTGGTGGTAATGTCCTGTAGAGCTCGCACCTTCCCAAAGGTCTTGGTGACCCTTTGGAACTCCATCACCTGGTCCGTTCGCGACAACGCTACCTCCCCATCCACTCAGCCCATCCACTCAGCCTAGCCTCCCGACCAGACGGTCGGCCGAATCGCCAGCCTCCCGTCGCTCTGCCCCCGCATTCTAACCCGCCGATTGGCACGATGGCGAACGGCCCGAGTGTTCCTAGGCTTTGTGCTTCGGATCGCCGAATTCTTTCTTGGTGGCTTTCCATTCTAAGGGCCCCAAAACATTCCTTTTTTGAGCGGTCCTGTAGGCTTTGCAATGGACGGCGATCGATTGGAGCTATTAGACTGAATCGCTGCAGATTGCATCTGCCCCGCCTGATTCTCCGACAGCGACCCCAGGGCGACCTGGCCCTCCGAAGTCCCTGCAAGGATCGCCTTCATGCCTCACCCACCATCGCTCCTTGCCGTTTGCCACCGGAACCTCTGGAGGCTCCCCTGCCTAGCTGCTGCGCTGCTGGTCAGCCAATGCCAAGCTGCCGATCCATCCGTTCCCGCCGCATCCGTCAGTTTCATTCACGACGTTGTCCCGGTGCTGACCAAGGCAGGGTGCAATGCAGGGATCTGCCACGCGAAGGCCGGCAACGGTCAGAATGGGTTCCAGCTGTCGCTGCTGGGCTTTGAGCCGCAGGAGGATTACGACCACTTAGTTAAGGAGAGCCGTGGTAGGAGGCTGTCTCTGGCTGCGCCCGAACAAAGCCTGCTGCTGCAAAAAGCATCTGGCATGGTTCCGCACCGAGGTGGGGTGCGCCTACCTGTCGACTCCGATGGATACAACCAACTGCTCCACTGGATTCGCCAGGGAGCCCCTTACGATGGCGCGACAGCCCCCAAACTTCAGTCGTTGGAGGTGCTACCCGATCGAGGCGTCGCGGCACGAGGCAGTTCCGTGCCGCTGCAGGTGTGGGGACGATTCTCCGATGGATCCCGGCGCGACGTCACCCGTCTGGCGCTCTTTGAATCGAACGATCCAGCGATGGCCGAAGCGGCTCCTGACGGATCGGTCACGATCGGACAGATCCCCGGCAAGGTAGCGATCATGGTTCGCTTTGAAGGTCAGGTTGCGGTACACCACGCCGCTGTGCCGTTGGGTGAGCCGGTGGTGACTGTTCCTTCGGTCCGCAACTTCGTCGATCAGCACTTGTTCCGCAACCTGCAGGAACTTGGGATTCCCCCTTCCCCTGTCTGTGACGACGCAACCTACGTGCGACGCGTGGCGCTCGACGTGGCCGGCCGATTGCCTCGCCCCGAAGAATTGGATGCCTACTGGGCGACCCCAGAGGACCAGCGCCGGGACTGGTGGGTCGAACGACTGCTGGCCAGTGGCGAGTACGCCGATTTCTTTGCCAATAAGTGGACGGCAATGCTCAAAAATCGCCGTGACGACGCCAGCGATATCACCTCGAACTTCGCTTTCTACAGTTGGGTGCGCGATAGCCTGCTAGCCAACAAACCCTACGACACGATGGTGCGAGAACTCCTTGCGGCAACTGGCACCGTGCTCACCAATCCACCCGTCGCCTGGTACAAGCGGGTCAAGGATCCCAAGCAGCAGGTGGAGGATGTGGCGCAACTGTTCCTGGGTGTCCGCATGCAGTGCGCCCAGTGCCACCACCATCCTTTTGAACGATGGAGCCAGGAAGACTATTACCGCATGTCGGCATTCTTCACCCAGGTAGGCCGCAAGCCCACCTCGACGCGTGGCGAGGACAGCATCTTCCACAAGCGAGGGATCGCCACGGCGGTCCACGTCAAAACGGGAGCCAAATTGACCCCGGCCCCGCTGGGAAGTTCCCCGCTACAACTGCCACCCGATGAGGACCCCCGACTGAAATTGGCCGACTGGATGCGGGATCCCGCCAATCCGTTCTTCGCCAAGTCCCTGGTCAATCGCTACTGGAAACACTTCTTCCGCCGAGGCCTGATCGAACCTGAGGATGATATTCGCGACAGCAATCCTCCCAGCAACCCAGAACTCCTGCTTGCCCTGGAATCCCATTTCCGCGACTCGGGATTCGACCTGAAAGATCTGGTGCGAACGATCGTTCGGTCCCACGCCTACCAGTTGACCTCGCAGCCTACCGGCGGCAACTTGGTCGACCAGCAAAATTATTCGAGGTACTATCCCAGACGCCTGCAAGCAGAAGTCCTCCTGGATTCCGTCGATGACCTCACCGGCTCACGGACCGATTTCGCCAATCTGCCCCCGGGGACCCGCGCCATCGCACTTCCGGACAACAGCTACAACAACGCTTCGCCATTCTTGCGCGTCTTCGGACGACCGGAAAATGAAAGTGTCTGCGAATGCGAACGGATTCAGACTTCCAGCCTCGCTCAAAGCCTCCATCTGATCAATGCCGGCGACGTCAAGGCGAAACTTCAAAATCCCCAGGGGCGGATCGAGCAGCTTTTGAAGGATGAGATCCCCGACGATCAGGCGGTCCGCCTGCTCTACCGCTCGGCCTTCGCTCGCGATCCCAATGAGGGGGAACTGCGGACAGCGATGGAGTATCTGCAGACCATTCCGAACGATGCTGCCGGCAATCCGATCGATCCTGCACGCGCCAGACGCGAAAACTACCAGGATCTGGTCTGGTCGCTTATCAATACCAAGGAATTCCTGTTCAACCACTAAGGATCCAGCCCGATGGCAGAGCGGCATTTTCTACCGATAAGCAACCTGTTCTCAAGGCTCCTTCGATGGACAGCCTTGGCAACCCTACTCCCCAGCCTGCTGCTGTCCCACGCAGCCGCTCAATCGGTCTGCCTACCTTTGCCCCGCTTGCTTTCGATCACTCCGATGGGAGGCAAAGCAGGAAGCGAGTTCGAGGTGGCAATTCAAAGCGAACATGCAGAGCAGATTGAACAACTGCGATTCCATCATCCAGGAATTGTCGCGAGCCCGATCCAAGACCCGGCGACCGGGGAACAGCTGGAGGATCGATTCCGCGTCACCATCGCACCAGATGTCCCGCCAGGGCTTTACGAAGCCCGCGTTCTTTGTCGCTTGGGGATCTCGGCAGCACGGATCTTTTCGGTAGGAACGCTTCCTGAAACCATCGCTCCCGGTGCCAACCATGCCGTCGCTTCGGCTTGCCAGATTGAACTCAACTCGATCGTGAACGCCACATGCACCGCGCGAGCCGTCGATCATTTTCGCTGGGAAGCGGTCGCGGGAACTCGCTACTGGATTCAGTGTGACGCCCGTGCGATCGATTCCAAGCTGGATCCCGTTTTGATCGTGGCCGATGCCGAAGGCCGCGACTTGGTCGCCAGTCGTTCGGGCGATCGCATCGATCTGACCGCGACCACCGATGGCCCCATGGTGATCAAGGTCCATGACCTGACATTCAAAGGGGGACCAGGTTACTTCTATCGCCTATCGGTCCAGCCCTTGGATCCTCAAGCCACCATGGCTCGAACCCCATCGGTCCAATCGGTCACCAGCTACAGCTGGCCCCCCGAAGGACTTCCGCTGGAAGCTTCGCTTCAGGAGCAATCTCAGGAAGAGGCGACAGGCCCCTCGCAGACAATTGCACTCCCCTGCGACCTAGCAGGTTCGTTCTACCCCGCCGCCGATGTCGATCTTTACGAGTTCGACGGCAAGAAGGGAGAGTCTTGGTGGATCGAACTGGCTTCCGAACGGCTGGGGAGACCCACCGACGCTGCCGTTCTTGTGCAGCGATGGGTAGCCACCGCGGATGGACAAGGGGAATGGACCGATCTGGCGGAATTGGCCGATATCCCCAGCCCGATCAAACCATCCTCCAATGGCTACGCCTACGATGGCCCTCCCTATGAGACCGGATCATCAGATGTCCTTGGGAAAGTGGAACTTTCGGAGGATGGGAGGTATCGGCTACAGGTGCAGGACCTCTTCGGAGGCACCCGCAACGATCGAAGGAACCGATATCGCCTAGTCATCCGCAAGGCGCAGCCCGATTTCGCTCTGGTCGGCTGGGGGATGCACATGGAGCTTAGGAATGGGGATCGAGCGGCCTTTTCGAAACCGCTTGCGCTGCGTCCTGGCGTCACCCAGCCAGTGGAAGTTGCCGTCTTTCGCCGGGATGGATTTGCGGGAGATATCGAACTGGTGATGGAGGGATTGCCCCCGGGAGTCACTGCACAAGGATTGAAAATCGCCGCTGGCAAAACCCGTGGCGTCCTTCTGGTCACCGCTTCGGGCGATGCCCCGCGAGGAATCGCCGATGCCCAGTGTTACGGGAAGGCGATCATCGATGGGGTCGAAGTCCGTCGGCCCCTCCGTATGGCTCAAATGATCTGGCCCGTGGCGGATGCGTGGAGCGAGATTCCGGTGCCGCGCTTGGTGGATGACCTGCCGGTTTCAGTTTCCCCCTCCGAACCCTTCCCGCTGACGCTGGAACCACAGGAAGCCAAAGTCTACGAGGTCGTTGCCGGTCAGAAAGTCGCGATTCCCATCAAGGTGACTCGAAGAACCGAATTCTCTGGATCGACGCTGCAACTGCGGACGATGGGAGAAGGGTTTGAACAGATGCCGCGGTGGGACCTACCGATCCAGAGCGACCAAGCGGAAGCGGTCATCGACACGGCGGCCCTGAAGATCCCACCCGGCGAACATGCGCTCGCCTTTTATGGCACAGCAGTGGCCAAGTACCGCTACAATCCAACCGATGTGGAGGGAAGCGAACGGGTGCTGAAGGAGGCACAGGAAGCGGCCAACGCCGTCGGGCAGGAAGTGGAAAAGCTCAACGCAGAGGCAAACCAGGGCACGGCGGAGGCGAAGGAAGCTGCGATGAAACAACTTCAAGAGTCGCAGAAGAAAAGAGAAGTCGCGCAGCAGCGGGTCCAGAAAATGACCGCTAGACATCAGGCTGCCAAAGAAAAAGCCAACCCCAGAGACACAGCCGAGATCGTTGTTTCCCAACCGATACGAATTCGAGTCAAGCCGGCGGAGCAGCCATGAACAAGTCACATTCCATGCCGCAATGTCACTGCCCTGGTCCCGCTGGAGTGGGACCTGACGCCAACTCCCAGCGGCGCCACTCGCAACCAAGCCGACGAGGCTTCCTCCAAATGGGCCTGGCGGGCTTTGGCAGCCTCAGCCTCCCTGGACTGCTTCGTCTCCGATCCGCCCAAGCTGCTAGCCCCAGCCAAGCACCGACGGCTGTCATCATGGTCTGGCTTCCCGGTGGCTGTTCGCATCTGGATACCTACGATCCCAAACCAGACATCTCCAGCGATTACCGAGGCCCCTTCTCGACGATTGCGACCAAAATCCCTGGAGTTCGTTTCACCGACCTGCTCCCCAGGCAAGCTGCGATCGCCGACAAGATCGCGGTGCTTCGATCGATGCGCCAAACCGCGGCCGGACACCCCGCAGGCTCAATGCAAATGCTTTCTGGCGATCCAGACACACGGGACAAGCCAAAACCGAAGTATCCGGACTGGATGACCGTCACCAATTACCTGCGTTCGAAAGAGGGCCCGCGTCAGCATCCCCTGCCTAGGTATGTGGGGGTCAATCCACCACTGGAGTACAACGGTCCAGCGTACGTCGGTGACGCCTACTCCCCCTTCACCGTCTCCGGCGATCCCAACGCTCCCAATTTTTCGGTGCCCAATATCGGTCTGAACGATGCGGGGGAAGTCCAACGGCTCGATCGACGTGCCCAACTGCGCCGCAATCTCGATACCCTTCAGCGGTCCTTCGACAGGTACGGAGAACTCGATGCACTCGATCAATTCGAACACCAGGCGATGTCGCTGCTGACCAGCCCCCAGACTCGAGAAGCCTTCGACCTTTCCAAAGAAGACGACGCCACACGCGATCGCTACGGTCGAAATGCATGGGGCCAGCAACTTCTAATGGCGCGACGCCTTGTGGAAGCAGGTGTCGAGGTAATGACCACCCAACTCAGTGGACCCCTGTGCGGGCGGGTCGGCAACTGGGATGACCATGCGGTCAACCATCATGTGTTCGACGCGCTCCGTTTCCGCGCTGCCGCCTACGACCAAGCAGTCACCGCACTCATCGAGGATATCTACCAACGTGGGCTCGACCAGCGCGTCCTGGTCGTCGTCACTGGCGAGTTTGGAAGGACGCCCAAAATCGAGTACTCTCCCAGCACCGGGGAAGGCAATGCCAGCGCCCCGGCAGGGACGATTCAGCCAGGGCGTGATCATTGGCCTCGCGGCTTCTCCAACATCTGGGCAGGTGGAGGCATCCGAACCGGACAGGTGATCGGAGCCACCGACAAACTGGGAGAGGATGCGATCGAGCGGGTTTGTTCGGCAGGAGACTTCCTGGCGACGATCTACCATCACCTAGGGATCGATGCGGCCAACACCCTGATCACCGATTTCAATGGTCGTCCCACCCCCGTCGTCGACCACGGACGCCCGATCCCCGAACTCGTCCGCACCTAGGCCGCCAATCGATATTCGGACGATGGTGCGCGTCGACGAATACTCTCACCGCTTGCACTAGCCAACATCGCCAGATGGTGGATCGGCTCGATGGACGATATACGAAGACCTCCACCGCGTGGCCGCGGTGGCTACGAAGAGCTGGGGCCTACGAAGAGGTGGGGCCTACCAAGAGCTGAGGCCTACCAAGAGGCGCTATCACCGCTTGCGGATAGGGTAGGGAAGCCGCATTGGGTTGCGGCTCCCCTCCCTCCGAACCGGACTGGCGGATTTCCCGCATCCGGCTCTCCGGTCGATAGCTAAGCT
>JBJSWM010000622.1:0-3179 GCA_046085865.1 Pirellulaceae bacterium | reverse complement strand
AGGAAAAAAATGATTCCTGCGATTTCTCCCGTGAGGTGAAGGAGTTGACCATCGACCAGGTAGTGCTGCGACAAGGAGGCGCTGCTGTGGTGGTCGGCATGATCGTCTGGACTCTGTTCGTGGACGGAGCCGGCTGATTCACCCGTGCGCTGTTCCAGCTGAAACCATTCCGGGACGCGATTCTCAGGGAGCAGGTTTTGGACGTCGATGGCGTAAAGCGACCAGCAGATGACGCCGATGAAGAGTGCCGTGGCGGCTTTGTTGATGTGCAGTTTGTGTTCGAGCGCGATCGCCAGGTAGCCGAGGATAAAAACCAGGAGAATGATCGGGAGCATTGTGGGCTCATCAACGGAGGAAGCGGTGGGAGTCAATCGCTCTGGCCACCAGCACCAATCGATCTTGAAAACCATTTTTCAAGACCGACGCGGTTTGCCGCTCGATCACCATCTTACCAATGCAAGCCGGCGGTTCGGCAGGGGCATGGGAGGGGGAGGGAGTGGGGGGAAGGCTGGGAGTCGGTATACTCGGGGGAATCCCTGGTTGAGGTTTCGTCCCCTGGTTGAAGGGGCGGCAGGGTTCAATTTCGATCATCAGCAGAGGACGAGGTGGCTGTGGACGCAAAGATCATGCTGTTGCCGGGGGACGGCATTGGCCCGGAGGTGGTGGGGGAAGCCGAGCGGGTGTTGGAGCGGGTGGCGAAGAAGTTTTCGCATACCTTTCACTTCACTTCGGGTTTGATCGGCGGTTGTGCGATGGATGCCACTGGCGACCCGTTGCCTCAGGCGACCATTGACGCGTGTCGCGGCAGCGATGCCATGCTTTTGGGGGCGGTGGGTGGTCCGAAGTGGGATGATCCGAATGCCAAGACGCGGCCTGAAGCGGGGCTACTGAAGCTGAGGAAGGAGTTTCAGCTTTATGCCAATTTGCGACCGATTGTGACTTTCCCTGAGCTGATCGATGCATCGCCGCTGAAGCGGCATGTGGTGGAGGGGACCGATATTCTTTTCTTCCGGGAGTTGACTGGCGGGATCTACTTTGGTCCGGCGGGTCTGGAGAAGCTGCCGGAGGGAGGGGAGCGAGCGCACAGCACGGCGGTCTACACGACGGGAGAGATTGAGCGGATTGTGCGTATGGCGGCGCATGCTGCGCGCCTGCGTCGCGGGAAGCTGACGATGGTCGATAAGGCCAATGTGTTGGAGGTCAGTCGGTTGTGGCGGCGGGTGTCGCAGCGGATTGTCAGCGAAGAGTTTTCGGATCTGGCCTACGACGTGGTGCTGGTCGATTCGATGGCGATGCATCTGATCAGCCGCCCGACGACCTTTGATGTGGTGGTGACCAGCAATCTCTTTGGGGACATTCTGACCGATGAGGCATCGATGCTGCCTGGTTCGCTGGGGATGCTCCCCAGTGCATCGCTTGGGGATCGCGGACCGGGGTTGTTTGAGCCGATTCATGGATCGGCGCCAGATATCGCCGGCAAGGGGATCGCCAATCCGCTGGCGACGATCCTGGCCGCGGCGATGTTGCTGCGTCATGGACTGAGGCTGGAGAAGGAGGCTGGGGAGGTGGAGTCGGCGGTGAGGAAGGTGCTGGCTGATGGGCATCGCACCGCCGATCTGGTGGGTGCGGGGCAGCCGAGTCTTGGGACAAGAGCGATGGCCGACCAGGTGCTGGAGGCGATGTGAGTCGACGGAAAGCGGGTGGCAAAAAAGTAGGCGTGCCGGTGAATCCAACCGCGATGGCTGGCAACCCTGCGATCGCTCCCTCGCCAAGTGGCATGGATCGGTTTCAGCATCCCTGTCCGCTCTGCAGCCTGCATTGCCAGCGCAGCGACTGGATTGCCAGTTGCTCGACCGCCGGACGGTTCGATCCTGAGGGTGAAGGGAAGGGGGGGGTAGTCAGTTTGGCATCCTCTGGAATTCGGGCATGGGTGTCCGGGGAAGAGATGCCGCTGGAAGAGGCGATCGGGCTTTGGCATCGATGGTGGGAGGGGAGTCGGTCGCGTGCGATTGGTGGGGTGCCCGCCGATGTGCAGGCGACTCGGGCACTGCTGCGGTTGGCCGAGCGGAGTGAAGCGATCTGGGATTTGTGGGCGAGTGAGGCGATATGGTCTGCGATCGAGGGGTTGCAGAGGGATGGCGCGACGCTGACGACGTTTGCTGAGGTGCGTCGTTACTGCCAGCAGATTTGGGTGCTAGGGGATGATCGCTTGCTGGATGGTTACCCGATGTTGCCCGAGCATCTGCGGCCGGAAGGGAAAGTGATTTCGCCGGGGGATTCGAGGGAGCCACTCCAAGAGACGTGGCTGATTGGTTCGTGGAGTGTGCAGGCGAAGGAGCGATTTGAGGAGGCGGGGCATCGGGTGATGCTTTGGGAGAGTGAGTTGGAGCGGTTGCCACATGGGTTGCTGGCGCTGCGTCAGGAACGATTGGCTCAAGCGGCGGCAGGCTCTCGCGCGACGCATGGCGTGGTGGTGGTCGATCCGGATCTGTTGGACGTGTCGATGGTGGGGGTGTGGTTGGAGCAATGGCGTCAGTGGTGTGGTTTGTCGCCGGAGACCGATCGTTGGTCGACGTTGCTGTTGCGTGGTGTGGGTGCGGGGGATCGCGAGGTATCGGTTTGGACGACCGGGTACCCGGGGCGGGTGCGATTCGAAGGTGGGGCGATCGATTACGATCCTCAGCGGTGGTCGATGGATCGATGGATCGAGCCGGCGAGGGTGGAGTCGTTGTTGTGGGTAGAAGGTTCGGTGGCCGGATGGGGAGTCGATTGCTCGCATCCGCTCGATCGATTCCCGGTGGATCGATTGGCGATTGCGGCAGTTCGGCCGACCGAAGCGATGAAGGCGAGGGGAAGGTTTTGTTTTCAGGTGGTGCCTAGTGGTTGGCGCGGCAGGGTTTGGCGGATGCGAGCCGATGGTGCGTCGATGGACGCGGTAGGTCCATGGTTGCAGACGGCGGGAGGATGGCGGGATGACGGGTCGCTTGCGTATCTAGCCGAGCGGCTGGCGCGCGGTTGGCGGTAGGTCGGCTTTTCTTTGTAGCCACATTCTCTTGTAGCCAGCGCGGCCACGCGGTGGATTTGTTGGTTTGAAGTCGCTTCTGGATCGTCCAGGCCAACGTCAGGTAGCCACCGCGGCCACGCGGTGGATTAGTTCGTTGGACGTTGATCCTGGATCG
>JBJSWM010000621.1:0-2172 GCA_046085865.1 Pirellulaceae bacterium | reverse complement strand
ATCCAACACGACCTGTCGACCGATCGATTGCAGCGAACTGGGGCGGGGGCAAGTCAACCGGGACGGGATGTCGAACCTTTATGGGGATGCGGAGGGGGGAGCCAGCTTCTTTTTTCGAAGCATTTCTATTGCCTCCAAAGTCCGAGCGTTGTCCGAGTTGAGTTCGGCAAGTGCGGCCAGAAATTCGGTTTGCTTCGATTCCGGGAGTTGCTCGAGCGAATGCGCCATCCAACGCTGGAGTTCCTCAAAGGGCTGGTCGTTCTCTTGGTCGATTGGTGTTTGCTGGGCCTGGGTCCAATGCCGCACTGCGGCGACCAATCCAGCCTCTTGTGAAGTGAGGTTGGCTTCCTGGGGTCCAAAGACTGTCAGGAAGGCTCGCATTTTGGAGTCGGCTTGCCATGGGGAGCGGCGAAGCGTTTCCTGGCAGGCCAAGAACATCTGTTCGATTGGGCTGGGAGCCTGCTGAGGGTCGCGAAGTCGACTCGTTATTTCTCGCTCCGCCTGTCGAAGTTCGAGTGCCGAGAGCATCTTGCGGACCGCCGGTTGCCTAGGGTCCATCGGCTGTTCCAGTAGCCAAGAATTCAACCAAGTCTGATGCTCGCGGATGACAGAAAAGTCTTCCTGTTGGAAGGCAGCCATCGTCTTCTCGAGGATGACATCGTCGCTGGGAAGTCGTGTCCATTGTCTCCATCCCCAGAAGCCGACCGCAAGCGCCAGGAGGAAAAAGACGATCGACGTCCAGTGCCAACCCTCCGCTTCCCATTCGTATTCCTTCTTCTTCTTTCTTTCTTGACGCTTCATCTCCTCCAGCGTCGTAAACTCCGACTTCCGCGACAAAGCCAACTCCGCTTCGGTCGGCTCGGGCATCAGTTTGCTGGGGGATGCGGCCAGTGTGGCAGCGGTCCCTTCCAAGGACTCCTTGGCGGCTTGGGAGGGAGGGTCTCTATTTGGATCCGCGATGCGGGTCGAGAAACCTGTCTGATCGCTCCTCATATCAATTTGCTTTTCCCGAAGGACGCTGGCCGAATCGATCGACGAGGGCTCGATTGGGACAACAGCCTGTGGTTGCTCCGGAGAAGCTAGGTGAGCGGACGGTTTCTCTCCTTGTCCGTCCCCCACCGGATCGGCCACTCGATCCAATCCGTGTCGAATGGCGCGCACGCGATTGCCGATGACCAGGGCGGTGGGAGGACGCTTGGCTGGATCCTTCTGCAGGAGTTCGTGGATCAAGCCTTCTAGTGCTTCGGGGGTCTTGGGTGCAAGGGTCCGGACCGGCGGAAAATGTTCGTACCGAACCGAATAAAGCACTTCGGGAACCGATCGCCCGACAAACGGTGGTCTACCAGTCAGAGCGAAGTAGGCGATGCTACCGACCGAGTAGAGGTCGCTCTTGCTGGTCACTGCTTTGCCCTCGGCCTGTTCGGGAGGCATGTAGTCGGCCGTGCCGACGATACTGCCTGCTGCGGTCATTTCCTCACCGCCAAAAAACTTGGCGATTCCAAAGTCGGCCAGCTTCACATTGCCTTCTGGGTCCAGCATGATGTTGGCCGGTTTCAGATCGCGGTGGATCACTCCTTGATCGTGCGCCGTTTTGAGCGCCGCACACATCTCGGATATCAGTCGGCAGACGTCGCGCCACTGCATCGGTCCATCCCGTTTGATTCGGTGGTGAAGGCTTTCCCCTTTCACGAACTCCATCGAATAAAAAAGCTTTCCTTTTTCTTCGCCATATCCGATCAATTGAATGATGTGCGGGTGCTGGAGTTTCTTAAGCGTTTCCACCTCGGCGGCAAACCGCCTGCGAAAGCGTTCCTGATCGGCAAGGGAGTTGGCGATCACCTTGATCGCTACTGGCTGACCGGTCTTGGCGTGGGTTCCTTGGTAGACAATCCCCATGCCCCCCTGCCCCAGCACTCGATCGACCTTGTAAGGACCGAGGAAATCCGATGGCGCCTCGGGAATCGCGCCTGGGTCAACCGGATCGGAAGATGTCATAGGAGGTTCCTTCATGCGGATCTATGCTTCCCAGGCATTCGGTGAACACCAAACAGGAGTTCATCCGGAACGGCCTGAGCGGACGATGGTGGTCGATCGGCGGCTGCGCGAGGCGGGGCGTATTCCCAGGGGGCAAGTGGCGACTTGGTCGCCCGCATCTTGGGAAACGCTTCGTCT
>JBJSWM010000620.1:0-1590 GCA_046085865.1 Pirellulaceae bacterium | reverse complement strand
GTGGAAGTGGAGCAGTTCATTACGTTCCCGGTGGAGAATGCGATGAGCGGCCTTCCGAAGGTGACCGAGATTCGGTCGATCAGCCGTATCGGCCTGTCGGCCGTCACGGTCGCCTTCGAGGATGGTACCGACATCTATTGGGCGAGAAATCTGGTGAACGAGCGATTGCTGGGGGCAAAGCGCGAGATCCCTGCTGGGATGGGAGACCCGCAGTTGGGGCCGATCGCGACTGGGATGAGCGAGATTTTTCAGTTTGAAGTGCGTGCTGAAAAAGGAGTCCCACTCAGCCAGATGGACCTTCGGACCATCCTCGACTGGCAGATCGCCTACCAGTTGCGCAGCGTACCGGGGGTGATCGAAGTGAACACCTTCGGCGGACAGCTAAAAACCTACGAAGTGCAGATCGATCCAAATCAGCTGATCAATTACGGCATCTCGATCAACCGCGTATTCAAGGCGCTCGAAGAGAACAACGCCAACGCAGGTGGTGGGTCTATCACCCATGGTCAAGAGCAACGGTTGATTCGGGGTGAAGGGCTGATTGGAAGCCTGGAAGAGATCGCCAATATCGTCTTGGACAGCCGCGCCGATGGCACACCCATACGGATCTCGGATGTCGCCACCGTTGCCTTCGCTCCCATGCTCCGTCAAGGCGCGGTGACCCGCGACGGCCAGCGTGAAGCGGTCACCGGCATGGTGATGATGCTGATGGGGGGCAACTCCCGCGATGTGGTTCATGCGGTCAAGGAGAGGATCAAGACAATCGAGAAGACTCTGCCGAAAGGGGTGCACATCGAGTCTTTTTACGATCGCACCGAACTCGTGGAAAAGACGATTCATACGATCGCAGAGAATATCGGTCTGGGAATCTTTCTGGTGCTCCTGATGCTCTTCATTCTTCTTGGGGATCTGCGAGCGGGGTTGATTGTCGCCGCCGCGATTCCGCTTTCCGCATGCGGAGCTGCCATCGCCATGCATCTGGCAGGGGTCTCAGCGAACCTGATGAGCCTGGGGGCGGTCGACTTCGGTGTCATCGTCGATGGCGCGGTGGTGATGATCGAGAATGCGATGCGGCAGGCGAGTCGCTATCAGGCAAAGGATCCGAAAGGCAAGGTCCCCCTTTCGGTCTTTCAAAGTTCGGCGATCGAAGTCGGTAAACCGATTCTCTTTGCCGGCGTCATCGTCATTCTTGTCTTCCTGCCGATTCTCAGCCTGCAGGGAATGGAAGGCAAAATGTTCCGACCGATGGCGTTCACCTTCATGTCCGCTCTCACCTCGGCACTCATTCTTTCGGTTACCGTCATGCCGGTGATGGCCTCTCTGTTCCTGGTTCGAAATCTGCGGACGGAGGAAACACAAGTTGTCCGATGGCTAAAAAAACTCTATCGACCTCTGCTCGACTCCGCGATGCGCCGGCCATGGGCCATGCTGCTAGCGTCGCTTGGTTCGTTTCTTCTGGCGTTGGCGATCGCCTGGGGGCTTGGCGTGGAATTCGTCCCGAAGCTCGATGAAGGGGATCTGGCGATCCAGGCGGCTCGACTGCCAAGCGTGTCCCTCGAATCATCGACCGCGATGACGATGGCGATGGAG
>JBJSWM010000619.1:0-872 GCA_046085865.1 Pirellulaceae bacterium | reverse complement strand
GCTCGCCACGCGACTTCCGCAGCACTGCCGAATGGATTGGTGGTCCCGGAAGGACCCGTTGGCGATCCGGAATCGTCGCTGTAGAGGCCTCAAAGCCGGCTGCTGGGGGTGTAATAATGGTCGTTGGCAATCGACGGTTTGACCCACCAATTGGGATCAGCCGAGAGAACCCCCGGGATTTTCGTGATGGTCGAAGCGGCCTGCAGTACATCGCTTCCGGCGGGTAGTGCGACGCGCATCAGACCTGGACTGCCCGCCGCCTTCATCGCTTCGGTGCGAATCATCTCCAGCGCCCGTCCCCCGCGAGAGACGAAGTGCTGCTGCACATCCGATTCGTGCCCCACCTCCACTTGCAGAAGCAATTCACCCGGCGCAAAGTCGGCCGCCATCAGCAGGCGATTCTCCAAGGCCTCACAGGATAGGCGACGATTGCGCTTTGGACCGCGACTCTTCATGATGCTGGACTCCTGCTGAAGAGGAAAACAAGGGCGAATTCCGAGTTTTTTCGGTTTGCACCAAGATTGTAACAAACTACTGAGCAAGATACAGAAGACTCTCGTGCTTTCCAATTGCAACCGATGGGCATCCTCTCCTTTCACCAAGCTCTCCAGGAAATGCATGAAGTTGAGATTGGCGAATCGTATTCAAATTGCCTGAACTCTCCAATTTCAGAGGTGTTGTGGCGAGTTCCCTTTTGGCTTCTAGATCGATTATGGATGCAGCTTCGGTTGGATTACGGTGAATTGAATGAACCAAAAGGTCAGCGATTACCAAGTCGACGGCGAACTTCTTCCAGAAAGGCTTGATGTTCGTCCCGCCCTAACGCATCTGGATTGGTTACCAATCGATCGGCAAGCTGTCTAGAGAATCGC
>JBJSWM010000618.1:0-9875 GCA_046085865.1 Pirellulaceae bacterium | reverse complement strand
GTCGATCTTCTCTGCAAAAAACCAATCCGCTGAGGAGGGAGCTAAGTCTGCATGTCGTATGCCTTCAGAGGATTGGTTTTTTGCAGAGAAGATCGACCCGGGCAGCTAGTTCTTCTGCATTCTAGTGGGTCGTTCCAGAGGCGAATCGCCATCTTTTTGAATCCATCTGGTGTTTTGGTGCGAGGGGTTCCAAGAGAGCCCAATGGGAAATTGTCACTTAGCTGCAAGGCGGTGAAGCTTTTGCCGCTTGATGGCCCTTTCGATCGGGTATGGGAGTCGGTTGGTCTCACGCGAAGACGCCAAAACGCGGCGAAAGAAGAGACGCGGATCGTTCGTCAGCAAACGGTCACCTCTTCCATCCACGATTGGAATGGTCCATTCGATTGACCACGGAACGTGACAGACCCCAGCAAAAGTCGACTGGATACCCCGGCCGGAATCGCCAATCGGACAGGGCTCTTTATTGCTTCGTGCCTTTGAGGCTTCGCGTGCGCCGAGAAGTGAGTTGCACGATGCCGCGAGGAGTCCTGAGCGAGAAGACGATCGTCCATCTGGGATTCTTCCGCATGGCGATTGCATGCGCTGCTGCCCCATCGAGTTTCCTCCGCAGGTCACCGGATCGGCAAACAGCGCGAGTGCAGGTGGCTGGGAGAACGCACCACAAGCTTTTTCAAGCGTCTCCCGATTGGAGAATCTTGCGTTCAGGCAAACGATGGAACTGGTGGTTTTGTTCGTCCGCTTGCTTGGGCCTTCTTGGTGCAGGGATTCCATGGCGAAGCAGGAGGAAGGGTTCTTTGGAAGTGGAAGGAGCTTGAAATATGTCGCTGGCTGCTGAGAAGGAACTGTTGCATCTGGGGGAAACCTGTGGCTGTGCGGACCACGACCATGATCTGGTCCATGAGCTGAGCCGACGATTGGATAGCTTGTGGCGCTACGACCAGTACCTCGCCAACGCAGAGTGGCGAGATGAGCTGAGGCATTTCTGGGCCGATCTCAAGACGCAGGAGCTTCGGAATGTCCAGCGACTCAAGGAGCTGATCGCCAGTGAGATCCAAAATCACTGTTTCTGAGTGGACGGTGAAGAAGAGACGATTGAGCGTGCAGGTGAAGGGAATGGTGAGTGATTCATCGAAGGAGAATGGGAAATGGCCGGACTTATTCCATGGCGAGGTAAGAAGGGCGAATCGAGGGGTGGGGTGGGGATCAGCGAGTTTCCTCGAAGCATGCCGGCATTGATGCGAAGGATGCAGGAGGACTTCGAGGCGATGCTGGGTACGTTGAGCCGGTGGCCGGGAGAAGGTGCTGCCTCCAATGGGAACTGGACATGGGGCATGGAGGTGGATGAGCAGCCCGATCGCATTCTGGTGCGTGCTGAAGCCCCGGGATTCGAGTTGGAGGACTTCGATCTGAGGATCAATCACAACCGATTAACGATTCATGCCTGCCGCAAGTCGAAGGAAGCGGGTGAGGAATCGGAGAGCAGCGAAGAGTGCGAGTGCTATGAAACCCTCGTGATTCCAGACGGAATCGATCGTGAGAAGGTGCAAGCAGTCTATCGCAATGGGGTGCTCACCGTGACGCTCCCCAAGACGAAGGAAGGGATCGGTAAGAAGATCCCTGTCGCCGGCGGCTGAACTCCAAGGGGGATGATCCGGGCCGATCGAATCGTAGGTCCTGCTTTCGACCATCGAACTGGATGACGCATCCGCTCGGTCCCGTGCTTTCCTAGACGCACTCGCTGCAGAGATGGTGGATGTTCTCATCCCCAGGGGAATCGGATTTCAGGTGTTGGATTGCAAAGAGGAGCGACGATGGGTGATCCCAGGCAAGAGGCAAACGTCATACCAGCGATCTGCAAGGCGGAGCATGACGTCACGATCGGTCTAGGTCGGCAGCAGATACACGGCGTGCTCACCATTCCAGAGCAGCCCAGGGGCCTGGTGATCTTCTCGCACGGTCGCAGCGGAACTCGATGGAACATCCGAAATCAGTATGTGGCAAGAGTGCTTGAGGAGGGAGGGTTCGCGACGTTGGTGGTCGATCTCCTGGACGATTCTGAGGCGGGGGATCGATCCAAGCTCTTCAATGTAGAACTGCTTGCTGACCGTCTGCAGTTGGTGACGCACTGGGCCGGAAGAGAGCCCCTGACGCGATCGTTCGCGGTGGGCTATTTCGGTGCCAGCCTGGGGGCGGGAGCTGCCCTGGTTGCTGCCGCGCGACTAGCCAACAGGATTCAGGCTGTCGTGACTCGGGGAGGCCGTCCCGATTTGGCCAGTCAGCATCTGCCGGACGTCCGATCCCCCACACTACTGATTGTCGGTGGTAAAGACCATATGGTCATCGACCTCAATGAACAAGCGATTCGAGCGCTGCGCTGCTGCACCCAATTAGCACTCCTTCCAGGAGCCAATCATCTTTTTGAGGAGCCCGGGATGCTCCAGGCCGTCGGTCAGCTATCCCGCGATTGGTTCACGCTTCATCTGCAAGGGGCCTGATCCAGTGGTTGTTCAACGATTCGTCGTTGGGTTGGAAGGAGGCGAGGGGAAGCGATGAGGTTTCGTGATCGGATCGATGCAAGACGTCGGCTGGCGGTGCTTCTGCAGGGGCGGCAATGGACGGCACCTGTGGTCGCTGGGATACCGCGAGGGGGCCTACTGGTTGCGGCAGCACTGGCGGAGGCTCTCCAGGCAGAACTGGACATCGTCGTCGCCAGAAAGCTGCCTGCTCCGTGGCACAAGGAACTGGCGATCGGGGCCGTTGCCGAGGAGGGGCAGGAGCACCTGCTTTCGGATGCCCAGTGGAGTGACTCATGGCGAAGATCCTACCTGGATCAGGTTCGAAAATCACAGCTCGCGATCGTGCAGCAACGAGTGGAGTGGTATCGCCACACGTGCCGTCAGATCGCAGTTGCCGATCGTTCCGTCGTCGTAGTCGATGACGGGGTTGCCACGGGAGCCACCTTGGTTGCCGCATTGAAGGTGATGCGCAACCGACAAGTCAAGGAGTTGATGGTGGCAGTGCCGGTGGCAAGCAAGGAAGCGCTGGCGATGGCAAGCCACTGGTGCGATGAGATCTTTTGCCTGCACCAGCCAGCGTCATTTCAGGCGGTGGGGGAGTTCTACGACGCCTTCGCTCCCGTTGACGACGCCATGGCGCTGCAGATCCTGGAGCGATTTCGTAGATCCCAAGCACCGGTCCTGCCCTGAGGGGCTGAGTGAAATGATGCAGGCCACCGGAGAGACGAGTATGCAGATTCCACTTCAAATCGCATTCAAGGATCTCGATCATTCCGACTCGATTGAATCCCGAATTCGCCAGAAGGCTGAACGACTAGACCAATTCGCATCCGACATCATCCGATGCCGGGTGATGTTGGAACCGGTAGCCAAGCACCACATCCACCAAACGCTCTACAAAGTCCGTATCGATGTGACGCTTCCTGGCAAGACGATCTGTGTGACACGTGAGCCAAGCCTGCACTGGGAGCATGGCGAAATCCACACCGCCATCGGCGAAGCTTTCGACCTGACCATCCGGCAGCTGGAGGATTATGTGCGCCGTCGTCGTGGGGAGGTGAAGAGCCACCAGGGGCAGCCAGTTGGACGGGTGACTCGATTGATTCCCCACAAGGACTGCGGCTTTCTTGAGACCACCGATGGACGGGAAGTTTACTTCCATCGGCATTCCGTACTGAATAACCAGTTCCAGTCTCTGGAGGTGGGAGCGGAGGTCGTCTTTCTCGAGGAAGAGGGAGACAAGGGGCCGCAGGCCAGCATGGTTCGGGTGCTTCGAAATCACCGCAATCACCAATCAGAAGACGAAAGGATGGGGCGCGATGGAGCCACTTCGGAAGAGTGATCTGGATCTTTTGCTTGAGGAGCGAAATGGACCGTGCATTTCGATTTACATGCCAACCCACCCAAGCGGTTCGCGAGAGGATCCGATCCGGTTGCGGAACCTGCTACACCGCGCAGAACGCCGCTTGATCACCAATGGCTCGCGCTATCCCGGGGCAAGAGACCTGACAGCCCCTCTGCTGCGTCGTCTGGAAGAGCGTGCTTTCTGGGACTCCCCTGGAGGTGGTCTGGCTGTCTTCCTCTCGCCAGATCTTGAGAAAGTCCATTGGTTGTCGGCGGAGTTGGACGAGTCTTTGGAGGTGGGGCAACTATTTGTCGTGACACCCCTGATTCCGCTGCTTCATGAGGAGAGTCAATTCCTCATTCTGGCCATCAGTCAGAAGCAGGTTCGGCTTTTTGAGGGGATGGCCGGTTCGATCAGCGAAATCCCAACACCAGGACTCCCCAGGAGTATCGAGGAAGCGCTGAGGTTTCACGATCGAGACGAGGTGCTGACCTACCATACCCGGCCTACTTCCAGCGGTGGATGGTGCGCTATTTTTGAGGGACACGGTGTCGGGATCGATGACGCGAAGGATGATCTGCTCCTGTTCTTTCGGCAGATCGACCAGGCGCTTCATCCCATGTTGGCAAACAGTCGCCTGCCGCTTTACCTCGCGTCAGTCGATTACCTTCAGCCGCTGTATCGTCAAGTCAACACCTATCCGTACCTTTCAAGGCAGGGGATTTCGGGGAACCCGGACCGCGTGCTTCCTGCTGTGCTGGGAGAGCGAGCTTGGGCCATGGTGGAACCTGTTTGCAAGGAGAAAATCGGCCGGGCCGTGCAGGTCTTCCGTCAGGTTGCCTCCGTCGGCAAGGCCAGCGCGGATCCCGAGACCGTCATTACGGCAGCCTATCAAGGGCAACTGTCCTGCCTCTTTCTGGCACAAGGAGAGCATCTCTGGGGAAGCTTTGACTCCAAGACTCAGACGGTCCGGATCCATGATCTGCCACAAATGGGAGACGAGGATCTCTCCAATTTCGCTGCGGTGCATTGCCTACGACATGGCCATCCCGTGTATGTGCTGTCCTCGGATGAGTTGCCGGTGCCATGCAGCGTCGCAGGCATCTACCATCTTCCTTTCCGAAAGCACTCGGGTCGGCATCGATGAAGCGAGCGATTGGCGTTCCAGCGACTTCCGGAAGAAACTGGTTGGGATCGCAAAGCAACAAGCTTATAAGATGACTTAGCACGAACCCAAGATGGCGATCGCATCGCGGTGATCGCGGTAACCAGAACCAAGTCAGATAGGTTACGGCAAGGGGCGGGCAGGGCTATCTCATCCAAGCATGTGCGGAGGGCGATGGAGTGGATCTTGCCTTGCAGAGAGGCTTGATCGCGACAAATGGGCTCGCTGAGGTGGCTATGGCTTAGCTGAGCGTTTAGCAAAGCGACCGCTGGGGCGATTGGGGTCGTAGGCAGGGTTGATTGTCGGGTACGCCACCGACAGTTCCTTCTGCCAAGTAGCCAGCTCATCGCGCAGTTGCATTCGAACGTCGGCGTGGGAGTTGGATCGATCGCGTTGTTCTTCGATGTCATCACTGAGCCGAAAGAGTTCGTCGCGGTCTTCTTCGTACCAATGGATCAGCTTCCAGTCCCCCCGTCGGATCGCAGCACCTGGTGCCCCACCCTGGTTTCCATAATGGGGGTAGTGCCAGAAGAGAGAGCGATCGGGCATCGGTTCGCCAAGGATCGATGGCAGGAGGCTGATTCCATCGACCGTTTGTTCGGGAGGAAGCTGGATACCTGCAGCCTGAAGCATCGTCGGAAAGAGGTCGGGGGTCGCGACCGGATACGAAATGGTAGCTCCCGGTGTGGAAGCTCCCGGCCAGCGAGCCAGCAATGGGACACGAATGCCCCCTTCATAAAGCCATCCCTTGCCAGCTCGAAGTGGTGCGTTGGAGGTGGGCCAGCCTTCGCTGGTCGAAAGCCCTCCATTATCGCTGGTGAAGAGGACCAGCGTTCTGTCGGCGATACCAAGGTCATCTAGTTTCCCTAGCACCTTTCCCACCGCTGCGTCCATCGCCTCCACCATGGCAGCATAGATCGCATGGTCCTGTACCAGACGCACCTCCCGCTCCCCCTCGACGCCCCAGGTTGCCTTCAATCCCAGCCGCTCTCTCTTCCGCTCATACTTCCGCTGCAGATCCTCGCGAGCCATCAGGGGAGTGTGGACCGAGTAGAAGGAAAAGCAGGCGAAGAAAGGTTGATCGCGATGGCTTTCAATGAACTTCATTGTCTCGTTTGCCAATCGATCCGGGAGATGTTCCCCCGCAGGCCCATCGGGCAGTCTTGGGTTTTCATAAGGAGCGAAGTACTTATTGCCGCCATACGGACCGCCTTGCCCGGTGCCCCCCAGGTTCTGCTGAAAACCTTGGTTTTCGGGCCACCATCCCTCGGGGCCCAAGTGCCATTTGCCTGCGAAGAAGGTGGCATAACCGCCATGGCGAAACATCTCTGCGATGGTGATCGAGTCCAGCGGGAGCCGATCCTGGTAGGAAGCGGGGAGTAAACGCGTATTCCGTTTCCATGAGGAAGGGAGGGTTGGCGCACCGATGAAATCAGTGATACCCGATCGCTGGGGCCATTGCCCCGTCATCAAACTGGCACGCGTGGGAGAACAGACAGGGCAAGCCGCATAGGCGTCGGTGAACCGATTGCCTTGCGCTGCCAATCGATCCAGATTGGGAGTTTCGTAGAAGGTGCTTCCGTAGCAACCCAGGTCGCGTTGCCCCAAATCATCGACCAGGAACAGGAGGACATTCAGCGGTCCTGGCGTGCTGCCGTGCACCACTCCGCTGGAAGCCAGCAACCAAACGAAGCTTGCCATAGCTAAGACGCAACGACTCATCAGCTCAACCTGTTCCAGTTCGAGGTGGGACTTACGGCCAATGGAATTGCCATGCCAATCGGAATCGACAGCGCGATTCCGAGCACACGGGAATGAATCCCTCGTCGGTCTTCGCATCCGAATATCGGAGGGATTCATTTACTTTAGGCTGGATGGCTGTGACTGGACACGTCCACTGACGTTTTCTTGGCTCTATCTCGCAAGGCGATCGCTTTCGATGGATCCAGTTTGTCATCGCGATCGTCTTTGGCCATGGGCTGCGTGCTGGCGATGCGCTGTTTTTTCACTTCTTATCGGCCGTGTCGATCCAGCGAACGCAGGATCGATAGGGCGGCAGTCTAGCGATTAGGCTACGGCGAACCATGGGGAGAAGGAATTGGTTTAGGCCTAGCGGACATACTTTTTGGGGGAGGTGCTGTGCCGAGATCTATTACACGATATAGTGTAATAATGCGAGCTGGTAGACCGGGATCGTAGGCGGAGTGATTGAATGCGCAAAGGTAGTTGCAGGCCAGGTGGGATGGAGCAGCGAGCCTTGCTGTCGCAGGTCGAGGCTGGTGGGCTGGCGACCGTATTCAAGGTGCTCGCCAGTGGCACGCGTCTGCGACTGCTGCATGCATTGATCCGTAGCGACGAGCTTTCGGTCAACGAGTTGGCAAGGACGGTTGCGATGAAACCGCAGGCCGTCTCCAACCAGTTGCAGAGGCTTGCCGACTTGGGCGTTGTCGCTTCCCGTCGTGATGGGCTCCATGTCCACTACCGGTTGGTTGACCTGTGCGTCCGTCCGCTACTGGAGCAGGCGGTGTGCTTGATGGAAGTATCTTTGGCGAGAAGCGGTAGCACAGGCGGGAGTTGCAAAAGTTGAAGCGGGGTATGCGCCGAGACATGGTGGCTGAGTGCTTTGGCACTTTCGCGCTGGTCTTTTCCGGGACCTCGGCGATCGTCATCAACGATCTCAGGCAGGGAGCGGTGAGTTCTCTCGGCATTGGATTGACTTTTGGTCTGATCGTCGCTGCCATGGTGCTGACGTTTGGCAAGGTTTCGGGGGCACATCTGAATCCTGCCGTCTCTCTAGGGCTCTGCCTAGCCGGGCGTCTGGAGGGAAGGCGACTGGTTCCCTACTGGTTCGGCCAGTGTGCAGGTGCGTTCGTGGGAAGCGGTTTGGTCTCGGTTCTGTTCCCTGACCACAGCGGCTTGGGGGCGACACTGCCTGTTGGTGGCGTCTACCCTTCCTTCGTTCTAGAAGCGGTGCTGACGCTGATCCTGATGGTGGTGGTCCTGGGGGTCGCTTGTGGGATGCCGGGCGATCTCCATGCGATGGCGCTAGCGGTGGGAGCGGTCATTGCACTAGAGGCAATTTTCGCTGGGCCGATTTCGGGAGCGTCGATGAACCCGGCTCGTTCCCTAGCCCCCGGATTGCTCTCTGGCCAGACTGGATCGCTTTGGATCTATTGGACGGCTCCTTTTGTTGGTGCAGGATTAGGGGTCGCATTGAGTCATCTGCTGTTTGATCTCAAGAAAGTGAAATCATCATGAACGAAAAACTGCAAGAGACAGATCAACCCACGATCACCCTAGCCCAACTGGTCGCCTCGTTGCAGGCCTTTCCCAATGGAACGGTGTCCTGGCGATTGCCAAATGGGCAGGCCATCGCACCTCACTATCACCTGACGGAAGTGGCCAGAGTTCAAAAGGACTTTGTCGATTGCGGCGGCGTTCGTCGTCATCAAGTCAGCTGCGTGCTGCAGTTGTGGGTCGCAACCGACACCCAGCATCGGCTGGAGAGCACCAAGTATCTACGCATCCTTCAGTCGGCGATGGCTCTTTTTGAGTCCACGGCCATCCCGGTGGAAGTGGAGTATGAAGATCAGGTCTTGTCGCAATACATTTTGTCTTCGATCGAATGTCGAGGTGGCCAGATGGAGATTCGCCTGGCGAGTAAGCACACGGGGTGCTTAGCCCCCGATCGCTGCGGTGTCCCCTTGGTGGTCCTGGGTGAGTGCAGTGGTCCAGGGTGTTGTGAGTGATTTGTTGGGGGGAATGGAGATGGTCGTGATGAAGACGATTCTGTTCGTCTGTGTGGAGAATTCCAACCGCAGTCAGATGGCGGAGGCATTTGCGAGGATGTTGGGCGGTGCGAAAGTCGAGGCATTCAGTGCAGGATCGCGGCCAAGTGGCCGCATCAATCCAAAGGCGATCGATGCGATGAAGGAACTAGGATACGATCTGACAAGTCATGCATCGAAAGGACTGGATGCATTCAACGACCAACCGGTGGACGTTGCAGTGACGATGGGTTGTGGCGATGAATGCCCTCGCGTCCGGGCGGCTCGGCGGGAAGAGTGGCAGATCCCCGATCCTCGGGAAATGTCTGAGGATCAGTTTCGGGAGGTTCGGGACTTGATTGCCAGGAAAGTCGGCGAGCTCCTCAAGTCGCTAGAGATTCTCGTTTGATCTTTGGTTTGTTCCATGTGGACTGAGAGTTTTGTTCCGGCTTCTTTCAGTGATTCAATGCGGCTCAGCCACCGGAACGCGATGCCCGCTTTTCTCTGGATAAAGTGCTCGCCCTAGTTGCTTGACCAATGTCCTAGTCAATCGCGGAATGCATTTCCGGAAATCAGCCCTGCGAATGGAGCCTTCATGATTGAACGTATCGGTCTTTCACCTAGCCTTCTTTGTAAATCGCATCCGATCCCAGCGAATCGGAGCGGTGGAAGTGGAATGGTACGTCTACAAAATTGGCTCGAAATTTCAAATGCAGAAAGGGGCGATTCGCAGTATCTTAAGACAATTGCCTTTGGGCTCGAAGAAGCAGTCCTGCACCTGGATTGGGGGCAGTTCAGCTCGAGGCTCCAGGCAGCGGTCCCTCTCTTCCCCGCATGGTGGGAAGGTCTATTTTGACTTTGAGATTTCAAGATCGAGTTGATAATGCCAAAACGAAGAGATATCGTTCTTGCGTTAGGTGCCAGCGGAGCCTTCGCACTGGCGGCGCCCGCGAGATCGTACCGACGTATCGTGGGAGCCAATGAGCGACGGAGGGTGGGCGCCATTGGAGTCGGGGGGCGAGGTGCGGGCGATCTGGACGCGGTCGCTTCAGAATCGATCGCCGCGCTATGCGATGTCGATC
>JBJSWM010000617.1:0-10820 GCA_046085865.1 Pirellulaceae bacterium | reverse complement strand
GGAGCTTTGTAGGGGGTTGTTGGAGCCCCATCCTTCCCGGAGAACCAAGCTTCAAGACTTCCCTTGCGATCGGTGGTGATCGCCTTCAACCGCAGTGCCTGCAGAGACTTCGAGAATCCCGTCGCAAACAAATTGCGCTGCACAATGGCCAGACTCGCGGTGGGTGCGGAAGCAACTTGGGGATCCGCGATCCAGTCGCTCAACTGCTCCTCCTGCGTGGCGCTATCCAGTGCAATCGCCTCCAGCTCCATCTGGAGATTCAATTCGGAGCCGTTTCCCAGGGGGGTGATCGAAAGTGAGTTGATCTTATGTAGGTGGGGTGCCTGCTCGAACTGCTGCATCCAGGCGGTCCACTGCGCCAAAGTCGCGCGGCTGCGAAGCGAGAACGGAATTCGGTAGCCCACCGACTTCCGTTTGGACTTGCCGACCCTCGCCTTGACTTCGACCTCAACGGGACTCCCCGCATCGACGGAAGCATCCTGGAAGTCGTGTTGCTGAATCATCGACAGCAACCATTCCCGGTACTTGGACCGCGCCAACTCTGGATCGCTTGGTAGAGACCTTGCCTCCAGCACTTCCATCGACCTAGCGGCTTTTCTCGCTTTGCGCTGCAATGCCTCGGCATCTTCAATTTCCGACTGAAGCTTCTCGATCTTCTTGCCCGCCACGATCGTCGGCTGCTCGATCCATCCCCGATAGGTGGAATCGAGTCCATAGAGCCCGAAGACCAATGCAGCCCCCGCCAGCAACCATTTGGTGGTCGATGTCATGATTTGTCTCCCGTCGATTCCACGGCAGCATGGGAAGGCTCCGATGGGGGCTGGGGATCATCCTGCTGCAACGCGGACGCATTGTCCTGATCGGATGCAGCCGGTTCCGCCGCCTCACCAATTGGTTCGATCCATCGGTCGCCGTCAGGGGGATCGCCCCAGGGAGCCACAATGGTGGTCTCAAATTGCCAAGGATAATCCTCCTCGCTCGCCTGCTGATTGACCCGCTGACTGGAAACCTCCATCGCCTGGCTTCGCAACCTCTCTTCCATCAGCGCAAGGTCTTCAGGACTCTTGACCATCACCGAGAGGCTCAGTTGCGGCCCTGCAGGCGACACAACCGCAGTCATCCGGCGCACCGACGCTCGATCCCCCGAGGGAAGCGTGCTGGAAAGCGAAGCCATCAGGCTCAGCCAATCCACTCGCTCCGCTTCCCACTTTTCAACCAATTCCAGTTTGTCGATCCGTTCGGCCGACTTGTTGGCCAACCGCCACTGATCGTCTCGCGTCGTCTGCAGCCTGTTGGCTTCTTCATCCAAGTCCTGGACATCGGAATAAAGAAACCACCCACCAAGGCCCAGCGAAGCCAACGCCAGTCCTCCGATCGGCCCCCACTTTCTCATGGGATGAATCGGTTTGGGTGGCCTCTTAGGAGCCAGCAGATTGACCGGCAATTGCTGCTGCAAGAACTGTTCCCCGGCCCCCAGCAACGATGCAAACTGCTCCGTGCCAATCTCGGAAGAAACGCTTCCGGAAGGCCACAGGGAAGAGGGGCTCAGGTAGTGAACCTCGGCGACCTTTCTTTCCTGGAGCGCTTCGGCGATCGATCCTGCTTCGGTGCCAGGAAAGACAAAAAGTGGCGGGGCGGAAGAGGGAGTTACGGCAGCAGCATCAACGTCCGATGCTTGATGCTCTGACGGCAACAGCGACAAACATCTCTGAACTTCCAATAAAATCTGCTCGGCGATGCTGCTTGCGTCGTCGGTGCTCAGCCGCAAGGTTCTCAGAAAGAGCGGCTGACTTCCCCGAGCGACCACCATCTCCACCTCACTGGGAAGACTTTGAATGGCGACGCGAGTTTGATTCGTAGCGCCGGCTGGAAGTTTGGCCAACAGACTCAAATGCCTCGGTGCCATCGCCGCAAGCCGAAGTTTCTGCTCTTTGGCTTCCGAATTCCATCGATCGATTTCCTCCGGTAGCATTGAAAAAGCCAAAACATCGACGCCGCTGGCGACGTTGTTGCCGGCGATGGCGTAGTCGACCACCGGAGCCGACTCATGCTCACCCAACCTCTGCTCGATCTCCAATTGCACCATCTCAGGAAACTGCTCATTGGCCTCCTGGGGGAGAACCAGTGAGATCATTTCCAGATCGGTTCGAGACAAAAGCAAGACGAGTGGATAGGAGAGAAACCGCTCGCCCGCCAGCAACTTACCAAGAGTGCTCATGGGCGGATCGTCGGCCGAGCGGGGTGCCGATGCGCTGGCAAGGATCTCGATCCCTGTTCGCTGGGGAGCGAGCGCGAGAAACCGGACTTCGTTGCGATCCCAGTCGGCGACTACCACCCCCTTGGGCTTGGTCTTGCCGATCGACAAACTGGGGATCGTCCTTTCCATCCAACTTGGCATCTTCTTATCGATCTCCCCTCTCCTCGATCCCGCTGCTTCCCCTGGACGCACGGGATCGGTCTCCCGGATCCAAAACATCGATCGACCAGCCACCATCCCATTCACCAAGCCACTGGGAGGGAACGCTGACGGCCGGATCACGCCGTCCATCTAGCAAGTATACCCTCCGCACGATCGGCGTCATCGCGTCTCGGAACGCGACCACTTGGGCGCGATAGGTGTCGCTTCGGCAGGTCAGCCATGGCAACAAGACGCGCATCTGCTTTAGATCCAGCACCTGCTCCTTGACCAGCCAAGCCGGCGTAGATCGCTGAGCCGCACCGTTCTGTTGGCGAACCTGCACCCAACGTGCAAGAACCTCCTCGCTGACCCCAGGCAACGCACGCAACACCTCCAACGGTGCCTCCAATGTGTCGATCACCCCGTCGCGATACTCCACATCCTCGAACCAGACATCATCGACCAATCGGTCCAGCTGCTCCGCGAATTCCGGGCCATTGCTTTGGAAGGGACTGGTAAGTCTCCTTGCAGCCTCCCCGGACTGGGCTGGAATCGTCACTTCGCTATCGATCAGATCCAGAGGCGAGGCGATGATAGTCTGCCCAGCGACGGAGAAATCAGGGACATATTCGGTCGACTCACTCCCAACTGCTCCTTGCGGACGATTCGCATTGTCCGAAACAGGCCGCCCGCCATGCTGCCGATACGCGATCAGATAGGACGCCCAGGGAGCAGGCCAGATTTGGATTAAGTCCTGATGTAGTCGCAGCAGATCGGGTCGGTTGATGGAGATGCGCTGCTGACCATCGCGACGGATATTCCTGCAACCACTGAACTCCGCGATCCATTGCTGCCAGCCCTGCGGACTAGGCAACTGAGCCCCCCGCGACTGCTGCTGCATTGAATTCTCAGTTCTCTGCGCTGAAGCCCCTGACCGCTGCGATGGCACGGAACTCCCCCCTGCTCCTCCTGCACCGCGTTGCCATGGTGGCAATCGATCTCGCCAACGCACTTCCCAGGGATCCAGCTGGTAGTTCTGATTCAGGTCTCCGCCAGTCCAAAGCTGGTCCCAGTGATGTTCTTCCAACGATCGCTCATCGGCCACCAGGGTATCGATCGTTGCACGACCGGTGCGTGGACCGGGACTCGCCATGCTGCGGCCCCAATGTCGAACGGCCAACTGAATCTTTTCGCTATCCAAGCCACCTTCGGGGTCCCCACCTGGTAGTCCCTGGAAAAACTGAATCGCATTCCCCGGTTCCATCGCCTCCCAGCGAATCAGCTGAGCCAATGTGACTTTGGCGCATAGATTTTCCATTCCATAGCCCCATGTCGACTCCGCCGACATGCTGGACGAGCGTTGGGGATTGGCGTTTGTCGATTCTCGCCGCGACGTGCTGGCTGCTGAAGAGAGGACCGTGAATCGCCACCCACCATCGGCAGCCAGACTTCCACGCCCCACCGGCGGCTCCAACGGCACTCCGGCGAACAGTTGGGCGTTGTCGACCAATCCACCCACCATCTGCCGTGCCTCGACTGGCCGCTCCATCCACTGCAGGCACCACTCCACACCGCTCTCCAACACCCGCTCGGCCTGGATCGATTCTCCCTGCACTGCAGATCGCATTGCCGTTTTTTCCATCTGGTCCAGGTAGCTGTAGCCCGCCAATGCTAAAAACATGGTCAGCACCAGGACCACCAGCAGCGCCATCCCCTCTCTGGTCGCGCGAATGCCGTGTCGACGAGTGCAGCCCAGGGGTGCCACCCGGACGGTTTGGACTAGCTTCCCCTTTTTGGAATGGCGATCCAGCTTCATGGCGATCCTCCGGACTGCGATCCCAACCCGCGACCGAGTCGATTGGGGCGGCTAGAGGATGGCCGATTGGTTTGGCCAGTAGTGGAACGCGCCTCGCCGGATGGCTCGCCTGCCCCGCCGGGAGAAGGTCCATCCGTCAGTCCAAGGGGACCCGTCTGCCGATCCTTTTCAAATCGACCAGTCGCTACGACGATCCAAAGATCCTTCTGTTCCCATTCTGGGTCTTCCAATGCTCCACTGCGCTCCAGAAAAGGCAGATCGGAGGGGGACTGACCGGAGTCGTTGAGGTCTTTGAGTTGGTTTTCCGTAGTCTCCCCGGCAGTCGCATTCTCCATTTCTTCCTGCATGGCAGTGCGGTCTTCTCGCGTCTGAAAGAGGATCGACAGCTCCACAGCGAAGGGAACCGAAGCCTTCGGGTCAGCACTCCACTGCTGCCTCCACCCCGTGCCATCGTGGTAGCGAAAACGCCCCTTGGACACCCCTTCCCAGGTCTCCAGGGAATCTTCTGGGGAGGCAGCAAACGGGTTCACCAGTTCGCCCCTTAGCCCCATCGTCGAGCTCTCATCGCGCAGTGGCTCTCTGGTAGCTCGTTCCATCGCCGACGGT
Source organism: Pirellulaceae bacterium (assembly GCA_046085865.1). Taxonomy (GTDB): domain Bacteria; phylum Planctomycetota; class Planctomycetia; order Pirellulales; family Pirellulaceae; genus JBEISR01. The sequence goes on along the minus strand of JBJSWM010000617.1, from coordinate 6,000 downwards.
TCTGTCAGCCCTCTTCGGCCCCCTCGACGATCACGCCCCACGCTTTCCACCGGATCTTCGTCGTCGCCTTCCGAAAGGAATCGAATTTCCCGCGACAACAGATACGATTCAAAATCGCCGAAGCCATTCTCCTCCAACCTCCAAGCGACCTCGATGCGCAGTGGCAGCCCAGGGAGCTTCGGTTCGGCCTCCAACAGGCTTTCCGACGGAGAGCTCAGCAAATGCGTCCAGTAATGGACGGGACTTAATCGAGGCGTCAACTCCAGAGTGAAGCCATTCTCGTCACCAGAAAATCGGCTGGCTGCCATCGCAGTGCCGGAGCTACGACCTGCGGTGGGAGTGGGCGAGCGGCGGGAGGCGGTCTGTGGGGCAATGTTGCTGGCCGCGACTCGGAGCTGATGACCGCTCGACTGCAGCAAGTCTTGGTGCAGTCGGCTACGCACCTGCTGCCCAAGTTCGATCCGCTCCGTCTGACGCCACGCTCGCTGCTGGGTCTCCTGAAACGACCCCAGCAGCCCCCATGCAACCCCCATCAGCAGGCCTAAAATCGCAAGGGCGATCAGCACTTCGATCAGAGAGTATGCGGGACGGTTCATGGTGACTGCCTGCTGCGACTACTGGCTGCAGGACGATCTGAAGTCGATTCGCCCGATGCGCGCGGATCTGGTTTTGCAAGGAGCCGCACCTGCCGGACCAACCGAGCTGCGGGTGGTGAGCTGCCGGCGGATCCGGTCGACGGGGTGCGCTGCGTCCCCATGCCATCGCTGGCGGCGCCCCCCCAAACTTCAATCACGATCCATCCCATGCCGCTGGTGGGTTCTTCAACCCACGTGCGCTGCCAAGTCCAGCCATCCATTCCTTCCACCGCTTCACCCGACCGACTGCTCTCCCAGTCCTGCCCCAGCAAGGTCTCCTGCAACAGAGCGTCGGCGATCTGGTAGGCGGAACTGCGACGGTCTGCTTTCCGGGCCAGACGACTGCCTTGCCCGATCAGCTCCAGCAGCAGTCCCGCTGCAGCAGCCAGAATCGCTGTCGCGATGATCATCTCCAAAAGGGAAAACCCTGCTCGTCGGCTCATCGATCCTTCTCCACCCGCATCGATTCCCCTTGCAGCGAGATATTTAGCCAAAGAGATCGATCGGTGCTGGGCTGAACCATCTCGATCGCGGAATCGCGGATCGCGCCATTGGGTAGGACGATCAGCGGCACACGTCGAATCGGTCGAGAATTTCCAGAAGGCTCCGTCGCCAATTCCATCTGCATCTCCCCTGGTGCCTCGACCGACGCTGGTGTGTCCGCTGGCTGGGAAACGCCGCCATCCGCTGACTCGGACTCTTCCGAATCATCAGGCACTGGGCCGTAGGAGACAATCAACAGATCGTCGGCAAGCAATACCTCGCGGGCCTTGGGTTTCCGAGACCGAACCTCGGGTATTTCGCGATCCTGTCGGTTGGGCAGCCCTTCCGTCTGCGAGACTTCCTCCGCCGCCGATTCGCTCATGGCAGCCGAAGCGGGAAGGGATGCATCGCTCGCCAGAGCCTCTTCCAATGACTCGATCTGCATTGGGCCATTTTCCAAAGGAAGCCACACGACCATGGCTTGGCCTGAACGGACAGCCTCTGCCTGAGCCCAACGGATTTCGGACTGCAGTTGTCGAGCCCCATCCTGTAGTGCGCTGGCAGCAAGCGATTTCCGGAGGGATGGCCAAGCCAAAGCGACCACTCCTGCCAGGATCGACAAGACCACGATCAACTCGATCAGCGTCAAACCACTCCGTCGAGCCATCGTGGAAATCCTCTACCGAAGAGGCACCGCAAGAGTTGAGTGGACGCGGCAGGTGCGATGTTACTCTTTGGTCGATCGACGGGAACGACTGGAAGACCTCTTGTTGCTTCCTTCGTCCCCCCCCGACTCATCTTTGGAAACATTGCCGACGTCATCGGAGGTGTTGGGCTGTCCGTCGGGCCCCAGGGAATAGACCAGCGGAAAGTCCGGGGCATCTTCGCTTTCCTCGTCGCCGAATTCGTACTCGAATTCATTTCCCCAAGGGTCCACCGGCAGATCGCCATCCAGATAGGGCCCATCCCAGTTTTTTGCAAGCCGCTCGTCTTCCGGTGACTCCACCAAGAGCGCCAATCCCTCTTCGGTCGATGGATAGGTCTTCATATCGACAGCATACATCTTCAAAGCCGAATTGATGCTTCCGATCTGAGCCTGAGCGGTTCGGATGTCGGCCTTCCGCTGAGTTCCCAGAACTCGGGGCCCCACGATCGCCATCAGTCCCACCAAGATCACCAGCACAATCATCAATTCGATCAGCGTCAGACCGCGTCGGGTTGGGTATCGTCTTTTCATTCCAGTACTCCTTCATCCTGTATCGGAAGATGTTGCCGCCGGATGCTGTCGACATCGCAATGCGGTCTGATTGCTTCATTATCCTACGGTGGAATTCAATTCGAATACGGGCAATAGTACACCAACGATCACGAACATGACCATCCCGCCGATGAGAACCAGCATCAGCGGTTCGATCATGCGGACCATGACCTCCAGTTTTCGTTCGATTTTTTGATCGATTCGATCTGACACTTTGACCAGGACATCATCCAAAGTGTTGGATTCCTCAGCGATTCGAATCATCGCCATGATCTGCGGAGGAATCAGCCCGCTGGCCGCCAGCGGCTTGGAAAGCGTATCGCCGGAGGTGATATTTTGAGCCGAATCGCGCATTGCTTTTTCCAGCAATCGGTTGCCGGTCGATTCGCTGCTGATCGACAGCGACTTCAGCAGTGGGACGCCATTGTGCAGAAGAGTCCCAAGAATGCGGCAGGCTCGCGAAACCGCTGCATCATGGAAAATCGATCCCAGAACGGGAATCTTCAGCTTCCAGCGATCGAACTGGAATCGTCCCCAATCGGACGCTAGGAAGCGGCGAACGCCGACCACGGCGCCAAAAATCATCAAGGGGATGACCCAGCCAAATCGCATCAGCCCTTGGCTTAACGTCAGCAAGGCCACCGTGATCCACGGGAGCCCCTTGCCCGACTGTTCCAAGCGATCAAAAAACGGCTGGAACTTGGGGACCAGAAAAACAATCATCAACGCGGTAACGATCGATCCGACAAAAGCGAGAATCATCGGATAGGTCAGCGACCCCACGATCTTGGCCCGCAGCTCGTCTTGCTTGCGTAGGAAACCAGCGGTCCGCTGGAGTGCGTCTTCCAGAAAGGCTCCTTCCTGACCCGCGCGCACCATGCTGAGCATCAGTTCATTGAACATCGCCGGTTCCGCAGCCATCGCTTCATCCAGTGTCTGCCCTTCGGTGATGGCGTCATGGATTCGCCCGACCGCCTGCTGCAACCGTGGGTGGACGGTCGCTTCCTGAAGAATCTTCAGCGATTCCAATAGTGGCACTCCACCAGTCAGCAGGTCCGCAAGCTGCGTGCAGAAGTCGGCCACCTGCTCCTTCTTGACCGGCATCCAGTGCGCCAAAGACGAAGAGGTGTCGGTGGCGGATTTGGTTTCGGTGAGGGAGACAGGGAACAGCGATTTTTGGCGCAGTCGCTGCATCGCCTCTCGACGATTTCCGGCAGGAACGACGCCGCGCGTCTCCATCCCACTGGCGGTCTTGGCGACGTAGGCGTAATCGGGCATCGTCAGTCAGCCTTGGTGACTCGCACCACTTCGTCCAGCGTTGTCGTGCCATCCAGCACCTTCCGCCAGCCATCCATCCGAAGGGTCTGCATGCCAGCCCGCATGGCGGCCTCCTTGATGACATGCGAAGGAACACGCTGCGTCGCCAGTTGCCTCACTTCGTCATTGGTCACCAGCAGTTCGTAGATCCCCTTGCGTCCCCGATATCCTAGACCTCGGCACGCTTCGCATCCCTTGGGCCGGAAGAACCGAAGATCGGGATCCAGGCGAGCTTCTGCAGGGAAATCGTCAGGAAGTTCGGACTGGCAAGGATGGTATGCCTCTTTGCATTCGTTGCAGAGGACTCGAACCAATCGCTGAGCCAGCACCCCTTCGACGGTGCTGGACACCAAGAACGGTTCCACCCCCATATCGCAAAGACGCATGAAGGCACCCGCCGCATCATTGGTGTGCAGTGTGCTGAAAACGGTGTGTCCGGTCAACGAAGCCTGCGTCGCATTTTCGGCAGTCTCCAAGTCGCGAATTTCCCCAACCAGCACCACATCCGGATCGTGCCGCAAGATGGCTCGCAGGCTTGCCGCAAACGACAGACCAACCTTCTGGTGTACCTGAATCTGGTTGATCCCTTCCAGCTGATACTCGATTGGATCTTCGATGGTGATGATCTTGGTGTCTTCGGACTGGATTTCATGCAAAGCCGAATAAAGCGTCGTGGTCTTCCCCGACCCGGTTGGACCAGTCACCAGGACAATCCCGTGCGGTAGGTTGATCAGCCTTTGAAAATCTTGATAAACTTCATCCGACATGCCGATCCCGCGAAGCGAAAATTTGAGATTCGACTTGTCCAAAATACGCATGACGACACTCTCGCCATGCAACATCGGAATGATTGAAACGCGAAGGTCGATCTCGCGTCCCGAAACCCGCAGCTTGATTCGTCCATCCTGTGGCACTCGCTTTTCCGCGATGTTCAGCTTGGCCATGATCTTCAATCGACTGACGATCGCCGCTCGAAATTGATTCATCTCGGCCGGAGTCGGTTGCTTCTGTAGCACCCCGTCGATGCGATAACGCAGCTTCAGGCCACTCTCTTGCGATTCCACGTGGATGTCGCTGGCCCTCGCCTCAATCGCCTCCGCCAGAATTTCGTTCACCAGCCGGACCACCGAGGCCTGCTGCGCCTGTTCGGCATCCTCCGACCCGTCGGTGGAGATCTCTTCCAGCATCTCCACGTCGCCCGCCTTTCGACTCTGAAGGGCGACCAGTCCGTCGATCGTCTCGGCTCCTACACCCAGGTAACGCTTCACCAACCGGCGGATCGCCTCCGGTGTAGCAACCACCGATTTGACTTCCAGGTCCAGGGAGGTAGCGACCGCATCGATCGCGTGGAAATCGAACGGATTGCTGACGGCGATCCGGATCCATCCCTCCCCACGTTCCAGCGGAAACACTTCGTGTCGGTGGATCAATTTGATCGGAAACCCGTCAATCGCTTCGGGAGGGACAGAAATATCCTCCCCTTCTAACCACTCCAGACCCAGAGACCGTGCGGTCTCGACCAGCAGTTCCTTCTCCCCTTCGAATTCCCAACGAGCGGCCAAGGGCTGAAGGGACTGTTTCTCCCGCATCAAATCGGCCACGGTGCGCAGCTGATTGACGTCCAGGGAAGGTGGGATCGACTGGCTATTGGTAATCATGGTGCAATACCTTGCAAACCCTTGAAGGGGCAATCAGCGCGCTGGTCGGCTACAGTCATGCAACCCAATCGGAAACGTGCTCGCTTCCATTCGGTTTGTCAGAGCATTCCGGCCGATTCCCATCCATGTTCCGGCTGCGCTTGAGGGTAGGTGGGAGGTCCCAGCGTCTCTCGGCTCCTGCCTTTCGACCACTGGTCCCTGGTTCCGTCGGTGGGATGAAATCTGCGTCCGGCCAACACTTCGTTGCTCGCCAGACACCTTTTCTCTATCGGATGCTATCGCCCAGGCAACTCCATGTCAAAAGGGAGATTGCATCACAAACACTCCTTACGGGGGATGAAAGACCTAGAGAATAAGCCGTTTTCATCGGTTTTTCGCTATCTATGGTGATCTCGGGGAAAACCACAAAGACTCCGAAATTCTCGAGGATTTCAAGGTTTTTGTCCTTGGCACCCCTTTCGCACGCTCTTGGACGCAATTGGATTCCTTCCCGATCGACCGTCGGCTTTCCACCGGCGATTCCGTCAAGGCGATACCAGAGTCCTTCTTCAAGTTTCGGCGTCTACGACTGGAACGATCGAGCGGCCGAAGGGTTCGATCGCGGGAAGCGCCGACGGGGAATCAAGGCGAGCGTTCCAAAACTGGGGGA
>JBJSWM010000616.1:0-3311 GCA_046085865.1 Pirellulaceae bacterium | reverse complement strand
AACAACCAGGCAATCCAGCGCTGGGCGATGGAACGGTAGCACCAACCAGATGCCGACCGATCTCAACCGATTTTTTTGTACGCTCCCTTGCCGATCCGCGGGCTCGAGAGGACGATTGCTGGACCAGCCATTCATCTACTTCCGGCACCCGGGGGCTCGATCCGATCCCAGGGAGTGCCACCGCGGCGGCCGGCCCTCGAGTCCGAGGAAACGGCGAGATCCTTCCTTTTGGGGGTTTTGTTGATGTTCGATTCCCTTTCTCGTGGCCTGCAGTCTGCCTTCAAGACGCTTCAGGGCAAGGGCAAGCTGACCGAAGCGAACATGCGAGAGGGTTTGGCGCTGGTCGAATCTTCGTTGCTGGAGGCCGACGTCAGTTACTCGGTGGTTCAGCAGTTCATGAAGAGTGTCACGGAGCGGGCGGTGGGCCGCAGGGTCCTTCTTTCGCTCCGGCCCTCCGAGGAATTGGTCAAGATCGTTTATGAGGAACTGGTTGGCTTGCTGGGACCGGTCGATCAGAGCATTCCGATCAAGAAGGGGCAGCCGACGGTCCTCATGCTTTGCGGTCTTCAGGGGTCGGGCAAGACGACCACCTGCGGCAAGCTGGCCAAGTTGATTCAGGAGCAAAAACTGCGACCGTTTCTCGTCGCCGCAGATCTCCAGAGGCCAGCGGCGATCGAGCAGTTGAGGGTGCTTGGGGCCCAGCTGGGGGTGCCAGTCTATGCACCTCAAGGAGCCGCCGATCCGGTGTTGGTTTGCCGAGAGGGGATTGAGCAAGCACGGCAGCAACACGCCAGCGTGGTGATTCTCGACACGGCAGGCCGATTAGCGATCGACCAAGAATTGATGGAGCAACTCAAGCAGATCGATCGGCAGGTCAAGCCAGATCAGATTTATTTGGTGGTGGACGGCATGACGGGCCAGGATGCCGTCAACAGCGCTTCGGCGTTTCACGCGGCGCTGGAGCTGGATGGAGCGATTCTGACCAAGCTGGATGGCGACGCACGCGGCGGTGCCTTGCTGAGCGTCAAAGCGGTCACGCAGGTGCCGATCAAGTTCATCGGGACTGGGGAGCATCTGGACGCACTGGAACCGTTTCGTCCAGAAGGGATGGCCAGCCGCATCCTCGAAATGGGCGACATGCTGGAAGTGGCGCGGGAAGCGCACCGACTGATCGACGACCAGGAGCGAGAGCGACTGGAGGAGCGTTTGCAGTCGGGGAAGTTTTCGCTAGAAGACTTCCGGGACATGGTCCAGAAGATGCGAAAACCAGGGCTGATGCAGAAAATGCTCGGATTGATGCCCGGCATGGGAGCCATCAAAGACGCGCTCGCTCAGGCCGGCGATCAGGACGGGGAAATGGCCAGGATTTCTGGAATCATCGATTCGATGACACCCGGTGAGCGGCAAAAGCCCGAGGTGATCGACATCCAGCGACGGCACCGAATCGCTCGTGGTGCTGGGGTCCAGGCTGCTCAGGTTTCCGATCTCATCAAACAATTCCAGGTCATGGGACCACTCCTCCAGCTCATGTCGACCGGCAAAATGACCGATCGACTCAAAGCCCTCCAGCAGATTCAAGGGGGAATGGCCGGCATGCCCGGGATGAGCCTAGAGGATATGAAGGTCAAACAGAGCACCGGAAAACGGCTGACCCCCAAGGAGAGGGAGAAATTGCAGAAGGAGCGGGAGCGAAAACTCCGGCAAATGAAGCGAAAAGGAAAATAATCCTCTTCGCACCCAGGAAAGATTTCCTATACTTTGGGACTCGATAGGTTCCCTGAAATTCACCAGGAGTGGTCGACTCGTGACAGTGCGTATTCGGATGAAGCGATTGGGGCGCAAAGGTCGTCCTTTTTACCGGGTCTGTGCTCTAGATGTTCGGACTCGTCGTGATGGACCGGTTCTGGAAGAACTGGGGCACTACGATCCGATGGTCAAAGAGACTGACGCGCGTGCCGTGCTCAATGGCGAGCGGATCGATTATTGGTTGAGCGTCGGTGCACAGCCCAGCGAGCGGGTGGCGACTTTGATCAAGAAGTACGGCACCAACGGGACGCATTTGGCGGAGCAGAAGGCGGCGGTGGACCGACTGAAGCGGCCGTCGTCGTCGGCTAGCTGAGTTGCATTGCAAAGGTTGCTTGGCCACCGCACAGGTTGCCCGGCCAGTTGCAGAAGGCTCGCCAACGAAGATCACTTCCAACCTGCGGAACCCACGCGTCCCGCGAGGCTCATTCAAGGGGCTCGCATCAGGACGGGTGGGTTTTTCTTTGCGATGAATTGTCCTGGATTTCCCCGGGTCACTGGTCATGCGGATCGACATCGTCACCCTCTTTCCCGAGATTTTTCGGGGGTACATGACCCAAAGCCTGTTGGCTAAGGCGATCGATGCGGGGTTGGTGGAGTTGGTGGTTCACGATCTGAGAGACTATTCGTGCGACCCGAAGCACCACAAAGTGGATGACCGGCCTTATGGTGGCGGCCCCGGGATGCTGATTCAGGTGGAACCCGTGGTGCGATGTGTGGAGGCAGTTCAGAGCCTTGCATCGATGCCAGGGTTGGTTTGCCTTCTGACCCCGCAAGGTGAGCGACTGGATCAGCGGTGGGTGGAACGCTTGGGGGCGTTACCGCGCTTGATCTTGCTGTGTGGTCGCTACGAAGGGTTCGATCAGCGAGTGATCGATCTTCTACAACCTCTGGAGCTTAGCATCGGAGACTATGTGCTCAACGGCGGCGAGGTGGCGGCCATGGTGGTGGTCGATGCGGCAATCCGAATGATTCCCGGCGTGCTGGGGGATGAAGCGAGCAGTTGGGAAGATTCCTTCTCCCGCGGCAATCGCATCCTGGAATTCCCCCAATACACCCGGCCAAGGGAGTTTCGAGGACTGGAGGTTCCCGATGTGCTGCTTAGCGGGGATCACGGAAGAATTGCCCAGTGGCGGCAGGAGGAAAGCCTGAAACGTACCTCGCAGCGCCGTTCCGATCTCCTGGGTTCCGGCAGCCCACCCGAAGTTCCCGGCTTGGAGCCCTAGCGATCTGCGTGACAGGGCGTCCCACCCTTGCGGATTTGTCCCTTGCATCGAATTCGTAACCTTGGATGGATGTTTCGGCCCTGCTTGGTACAGGCGTCCGGCCCGTGCGGATTTCTCCCTTTGCGGCCCAATTTGGGCTTCGGAGTTGGGTCGACCTGGCAAGGGAAAAGCGAAAAATGCCCTTTTCAGAAGGGGTGAAATCGACGATATTCAAAGGTCCCCCCGGGGAATCGATCGCGGAAAGTGCCTCCATAGTGAACCGTTGAAGTGACACCATGAGCC
>JBJSWM010000615.1:0-1254 GCA_046085865.1 Pirellulaceae bacterium | reverse complement strand
GATGAGTAGTCAATTGGATGACGAGCCGTTTTCTAGTTCCGACGCAGTGGACATGTCCAGTTCTGCAATTTCCATTCGCCTTCGAGAGGTCAGCGAACTCCATCAACTCGGGCTGTCATTGGCGAAAGCCAAGCCGCTGGGCGACGAAAAGGTGTCAGACGAAAAGGTGTCAGGTACCTTTTTGCACACAGAGCCCACGGAGAGTGAATGAACCGATGGACTTCTCAAGAATGTCGGTGTCATTGTGGCGCCGTAAGAGGAAGGGGCGGGTGAGAGTTTAAAGGCTCTTTTTTCTATTCCATCTGGCGATTTTTTGGATCGTATCCGGCCGGCCGACCGGAGTCGGCGGGGGTGGGGTTGTGGAGGCATGGGGTACGGCTGCAAGGCCTTCGACGGATCCCACTTTCCCATTGGGAGGGTTGCGAGGAACGAGCAGGGAGGGGGCTCATTCTTTAGCTCGATCCATCGCGAACCATGAAGACTCAACGGATCGACCATCTAGCTCTTCCCGCTTCGTCGTTCCTCCCTAGCGACTCTCTTTGAGGGAGGGTGACTGGGTGCTGCGGTCACCGGCTTCCCTTGAGTCGCGGCAGTGAAGCGATCGAAACCCAAGATAAAGCCGGATGGACCGAGGAGGAGGAGCAATCGTTCGATTCATGAAAAGAACTCCGGCCGTTTTTCTTGATCGATTCCTTGGTCGATCAGGTGGTGTACTCGGAGTTGAAGTGGACATACTCCGCGTTCAGATCGCTTGTCCAGTGAGTCGCTTCTCCATCCCCTGAACCTACCTCCAGGTCGATGGTGGTCTCCTTGCTGCCCCGGATGCTCTGACTGACCGCCTTGGCATCAAATGGCTGTGGCTCCCCATGATCGAACAGCCGGAATCCATTGAGCAGCAGTCTGGTTCTGGAGGGATCGATCGGGCGACCTGCGTAACCGGCAGCAGAGACGATGCGGCCCCAGTTCGGGTCGCCCCCTGTGATTGCCGTCTTGACTAGGTTGCTCAGCGCTATCGTTCTGGCGATTTGATCGGCGTCGTCTTCCGTGGCTGCCCCACGGACTCGGATTTCAATCAGGTGGGTTGCACCTTCGCCATCGTCGGGAATTTTCTTGGCCAGGTCGATGCAGAGGTGTTCGAGCGCCGCTTCCAGGGAGCTGATTTCCTGGTCCGCTACGGCAACGCGATTGCTTGCCAGGAGAACCAGGGAGTCGTTGGTGCTCATATGCCCTTCCACGCTGATGCGGTTGAACGAA
>JBJSWM010000614.1:0-11979 GCA_046085865.1 Pirellulaceae bacterium | reverse complement strand
GGGAGTTCGGGTGCTCAGCGAAGAGCAGTTCGAGCGAATGCTTGAGGAGGCGACGGCTGGTGAAGGATCCGCGACGGGGAATGCATAGGTCGGGGTGATTCCCCGGCCGGGAGATCTTGGCATGATCGAGCTGTTTGGATTTGGAAAAGACTATGGAGAGTTTCGCGCCGTCGGCGAACTGAACCTGAAGATCGAAGCGGGAGAGATGTTCGGTTTCATCGGTCCCAACGGCGCTGGCAAAAGCACCACGATCCGCTTCCTGGCAACCTTGTTGAAAGCGACTCGTGGCGATGGGACCGTCAACGGCCATTCGGTCAACAACGATCCGATGGCGGTGCGGCGCAGCATCGGTTACATGCCCGATGACTTTGGAGTCTACGACGGGATGAAAGTCTGGGAATTCCTCGATTTTTTCGCCGTCGCTTACCGGATCGGTCGCACCCAGCGCAAGCAGGTGATCGGCGATGTCCTGGAACTTCTGGATCTGACTCACAAACGGGACGATTTTGTCAACGGACTTTCGCGAGGAATGAAGCAACGGTTGTGTCTGGCCAAGACGCTGGTGCATGACCCACCGGTGCTGATTCTGGATGAACCAACCAGCGGTTTGGATCCCAGGGCTCGTATCGAAGTCAAGGCGCTGCTGAAGGAGCTGCGGCGGATGGGCAAGACGATTCTGATCAGCAGTCACATCCTTTCGGAGCTGGCGGATTGCTGCACCTCGATCGGCATCATCGAACGGGGACAGCTGCTGATGCATGGCCCGATGGATCAGGTCTATCGGCAGCTTCGCCGCGACCGGACGGTGGAGATTCGATTCCTGGAGCACCAGGAGAAGGGGGTCGAAATCCTGCGCAGCGATCCGCATCTTCTTTCGCTGGAGATCGACGGCAATAAGGTCACTGCCGATCTAGAGACCGATGACGAAGGAATCGCCAGTCTGTTGGATCGATTGCAAGATGCCGGTGTGCGGATGCGTTCGTTCTACGACAAGGATCCGACGCTGGAAGATGTCTTCATGAAGGTGACCAAAGGGTTGGTCACCTGATTGGCTCTCTTGATTTCGTAGACAGGTAGCACCCTTCCGGTGGGTGTAGGCCACTTTTGGGAAAAGGGGGAAAAACTGGTTTTTCCGCCCGGAAGAGGTGCGAAGAAGGCAAGTGGGGGATGGCTATGGCCCGGTAGCACCCTCATGGGCACAGCACCATGCGATTGGATTTCGGGAAAGCCGACGTGTGGTGAGAAAGCGAAACGGTTTTGCCGATTGCATCTTCTACGGCAACCGCCCCCCTCTAAAATATCGAGAAAAGGCTCAAGCTTCAAAAGCCATTCAATTTTAGGTGTGGAATACTCTGCTTGAGTCACCCGAAGCGGACCCGTTTTTTGGCGGTTCGGGGGACTGGGTCCAAATCGAGTCAGCTCGATCGACCATTCGAGTCACCAAAAGCTTTTGGAACTTCAGCGGACTTGGGAGTTACGGGATCATGCGTGGGATCGTTTGGGCCAGAGTCGCTTGGACCAAAGTTGTTTGGTCTGGTGTATTGGTGCTGATGAGCATTGGAAATGCGGCGGCACAAGAGTGGTCGCGTGGTCTGTTCTCTACCTCGATCCACGATTTCGGAACGGTCGCCAAAGCGGCCAAGACCGAGCATCGTTTCACCTTTGAAAATCGAAGTCAGCAGACGATGAGGATTCGATCGGTGCGAGCCAGCTGCGGGTGCACCACTCCGATCATCGAAACCCAGGAAGTCGGTCCTGGTCAAATTGGTTCGATCCTTGCCCGATTCAACACCGACACCTTCAGCGGCAAGCGTCAAGCGACCTTGACGGTGACATTTGACAAGCCTTCATTTACGGAGGTCCAGCTGCTGGTCAAGGGTTACATTCGCAGCGATATCGTTTTCAATCCTGGGGAAGCATCCTTCGGGGTGATTCGCGAAGGGGAAGGGAAGACGCTGGGGATCGACGTCGACTATGCAGGAAGATCCGACTGGCAGATTCAGGAAGTGATCAGCAACGATCCATTCGTCCAGGTGCAGGCAGTCGAAACCAGTCGAGGGAATGGTCGCGTTCGATACCGATTGGAAGCTGCGATCTCTGCGGAAGCTCCATCGGGTATTTTGGAGAGGGAATTGGTGGTGGTCACCAACGATCGCAACCTCACCAAGGTTCCGCTGCGCTTGACTGCGAATATCAAGGCACCTCTTTCCATCAGTCCACCCCGCGTGACGGCGGGGCAGGTGCGGCAGGGTGAGCCGTGGAAGCAGATCTTTATCGTCAAGGGGGCGGCTCCCTTCCAGATCAAAGGGATCCGATCGGAAGAGTTTGACGTGACTTTCCAGGGTGGGGACAGCAGCGCTGCACTGCACCGCTTGGAAGTGGCGCTGCAGCCGAAAGTAAGCGACGCGGAGGTGGTGGGGAAGATTTGGATCGAGACCGATTTGGCCGATCAGCCCGAAGTGGTGGTCGATGTCACATGCAAGCCGCAGGTGGCCAGCCCCGACTGATAATCGGGGATGTTGCCAGCGACCGGACAGAAAAAAACATCGAACAACCTTCGCATCCAGCAGGCATGCGGAGGGTGTTTGGTTTTTGATGCAGTCTACCGCGGTTTGTTTGGATCGACCGCTGGCGGATCGTTGATTGGTTGATCGAGGTTTTTCAGCAGTCGGAATAGATCGCTGTCGGTGGTCAGAACCAGCGTGCTGTCGCGGCCCAGAGTCGCGCGGTAGGTGTCGAGCGTTTTGACGAAGGAATAGAACTCGGCCGCCAGCGGATCTTCTCCGTAGACGGTGCTATAGATCTGGGACGCCTTCGCATCGGCTTGGCCCTTGATTTCTTCGACCTGTCGATAGGCTTCCGATTCAATGCGCTGCAGATCGCGTTCGCGTTTCCCATCGATCTTGGCGGCTTCGCCACTTCCCTCGGAACGGAAGCGATCGGCGATCTGCATCCGCTCGGACTTCATGCGGTCGTAGATCTTGTCGATGACGCCCGACTTGTAATTGAGTCGCTTGATGCGGACATCCAGCAGTTCGATCCCCCAGATTTTGACTTTCTCAGAAGCGGCTTTGAAGATTTCCTTCTCCAGAGCCTGGCGGCCGGTGGTGATGGGGGGTAGTTTGCTGAGCCCGGCGATCAAACTTTCTGCCCCGCCTGCTGCGGTCGCTTCCAGGCTCATGTCTTTCTCCGGAACGCGAGCTTTGTCGGATCGAACGACTTCGATCAGGTCATGCCGTGCCACGACGTTGGGTGTCTCGCTGCCGATGATATCATCGAGTCGTGAAAGGGCGGTACGGGTATCGCGGAGGCTCTGGAAGAACTTCAGAGGATCCTCGATCCGCCACCGTGCGAAGGTGTCGACGACGATGTAGAGTTTGTCGCGAGTCGTCATTTCCTTGCTGGGACCATCCCATTCCAGGATGTTTTTGTGAAACCGGTTGACCTGCTGAATGAAAGGCAGCTTCAGATGCAGTCCCGCCTGGGACGCATTTTGATCCGCGTTGATGGCGTTTCCGATTGGCTTGCCGAACTGCGTGATCACCACCTGCTCGGTTTCGTCAATCGTGTAAAAGACCCCGGTCGCGTAGGCGAACCCCACCAGGACAGCCAGAGCAACCAGGGCGGTAACAATCTTCTGCAACATTTTCGTTCGCTCGTGGTTTTTTCGACAGGATGACAAAGAGTCGGAAGTGACAGGAGAGATGGCGTTTGCGGATCAAGGCTGACGGGGCCGGAGTGCCGGGACGATGGAAGACCGGATCGAACGCGCCCGGTCGGAGCTGCCTTCGTCTTCCTCCTGCTCTTTGGCGGCCGGTGCCGGAATTTGCAACAGAGGTAGAAGCTGCTTGGCATCGCTATCGAGGATCACCTTGCCTCCCAGGTTGGGGATGACCTCTCCCAGCGCTTCCAGGTATAGCCTTCGACGGGTGACTTCCGGAGCCTTGCGGTACTGTTCTAGAAGTGCCTTGAAGCGTGCGACATCCCCTTCCGCTTCGTTGGTGCGTTTGACCGAATAGCCTTCGGCTTCTTGGATTTTGCGATCCGCTTCGCCCGAAGCGCGAGGAATGACGCGGTTGTATTCCCCATTGGCTTGGTTGATCAGCTGCTCCCGTTCCTGCTGCGCGCGGTTGACTTCGTCGAACGACTCCTGCACCGCTGCCGGGGGATGGACGCTCTTGAGCTGAACCTGCTGGACGCGAAGTCCCATGTCCAGTTCGTTGACCAGCGTGGTCAGCTTGGCGATGGCATCGACTTCGATTCCTTGACGACCATAGGTCAGAACTTCATCGACGGTTCGGTCGCCCACCACTTCCCGCATGACCGCTTCCGATAGGTCGCGCAGCGTCGCCGTCGGTTCCTGATGCTTGAAGAGGTATTTGGTTGGATCGCTGACCTCATATTGAACCACCCATTCCACCCGCGCGGCGTTCAGGTCGCCGGTGACCATGTCGCTTTCTTCCTTCTGTTCGTCGGAAGATTGGAGTGGGTTGGTGGAGCCACCGGTTCCAAATCCAAACTCCAATTTCAGCTGTCTCTTGACCGGAATCATCGTCACCTGATCGATCCCCCAAGGCAGTTTGAAACGCAGCCCGGGTTCGGCGACGCCGATGAACTTTCCGAATCGCTGCAACACCCCGATGCTTTCGGTGCTGACGGAGTAGATGCAGGTGCCAAGCGATCCCAGCAGAATCAGGATGGCTGCGATGGGCAGGATCCAGCCCATTTTCCGGAGCGTAGGTTGGAATTGATCGGCAAAGTCGGAGAAACTGGGAGGGGCATTCGACATCCGGCATCACCTCATCTGAGAACATGGTCGCTACGGGCCAAGCTACAAGAGCCGCCCGCTTATTCGTATGGTAGTCCGCGACTCTTGGAAAGCGGAACGGATTCCTTTTTTCCGCTAGAAACGGAGGAATCCCACCCACCTATTGGCACGAGGAGACGGTTGCCGCCACGGTCCCAAGCATCGGCAACGCAGCGGGATGGGCCAGCAATTGGCTTCCGGTGGCGTCTTCAGATCAGTGGGACACCCGGTTGGCAAGCCAACCCAGCAGGGCGATGCCAGCGACGATCCGGTAGATGGCAAAGGGGAGGAAGCCTTGGCGGCGCACCCATTGCATGAACCAGGCAATGACCCCCCAGGCGACTAGAAAGCTGACGACAAAGCCAACGGCCAGCACTCCGATCCCTTGGCTGTCCATGCGCTGGGCGTTGTCGTCATCCAGAACAAACTGCAGCAGCTTGAATCCAGAGGCAGCCATCATCACAGGGATGGAGAGAAAGAAACTGAATTCGAGCGCAGTCGATCGATCGAGTCCAAACAGCTGCCCCCCGGCGATGGTGACCATGGAGCGACTGGTGCCGGGAAAGGCAGCGGCGAGAATCTGGAACAGACCGATCCCGACAGCCGCCTTGGTGTTGACATCCTCCAGCCGATGGACGGTCGCACGCCGGCTGGCGTAGGCATCGACGACCGCCATGGCGATTCCTCCAACGATCAAGGCCCATGCCATGGCAGGAAGATTCTCCAGTTGCTCCCCGATCTTCTTGTCGATCACAAAGCAGGGGATCGCCGTGACGACGAAACTGAGCAGCACTAGGGCCAAGGGATGTTTCCATCGGCTGGTAGATCCCTCGGTGGGCTGAAAAAAGCTTTGCACGAAGTCGGCCAGTCGCTTTCGAAAATAGACCAGCACCGCCAGGATGGCCCCCAGTTGGATCACGACGGCGAACATCTTGCCGTAGGGATCTTCCGAATCCTGCCCCAGAAGCTCCTGGGTGATCCGGATGTGCGCGGTGGAACTGACCGGGAGGAATTCCGTCAAGCCTTCAACGATCCCGATCCATACGGCATGCCAATACGAATGTTCCACGTTGCAATGCAGCCTTTTTGAGACGAGAAATCATGATGTCGGAAGCAAAAGTTTTTTCATCTTAGTCTGTCAACCGAAAGGTGACAGGGCAGGATCGCTCTTCCCACAGAGAATCGTCGACGCGTTGGTCTAGCGTCTGAGCGAGGTATTTTTTCGACGGTCGCGCGATCCGCTAGCCGTCCTTTCGTCATCGCAAGCCGACGGCTGGTCGAGCGATCAGGCGACCTACCGATTCGGAAGGTCCGTCCGATCATCGATGGGTTCGAAGTTCCCTTGCCATCCACTGCTACGCCACGTTGCTATTCTGGAATGACCACCCCGTTTGATTCGAACGGCATCAGCCGTCCGGTTCATTTTTGCCAGCCAGCGCAGACCGGAAGACTCGCGCCCTTACGCTACGATTTGGAAGACTCCTGTCCTTAAGGCGCGAGCCATGCGATGACCTTCCGTAGGCGACAATGAATCGACGCAGTGACGCGATCGTCACCGACGGAAATTCCAGATAGACCATTGGGAAGCTCATGGAACGGGGGTAGGTTGGGTCTGCAACGCGGCGCGGATCCGAGGGATCCACTGCTGGCAGGCTTCCCAGACATCCCCAGGTTCTTCGTATTCCATCGCGACGTAGCCTCGATAGCGCGTTCTCTGCAGAATCCCGGCCAGTCTCTCTAGGTCGATCTCCTTCCTGGTGCCGTCGGGATGGTTGATGATCGTTTTCAGCTGGACATTGACTGCCCAGGGCGCGACCGCTTCCATCTGTTCATAGGGATCGACATCGCCTCGGAAATTGCCGGTATCGAGGTTGACGACCAGATGGGGGTGATCGACGTCATGCACCAAGTCCATCAGTCCCTGAGCCGTCTCGGTGGGGCCACCGTGATTCTCTAGTGCCAGATAGATTCCCTGCTGTTGGGCCATCTTGGAAGCCTCTCGCATGCCGCTGACCATGTTTTGATGCGATGCCTTCAGGTCGACTCCTTTTGGGTGATGTCCAGCAAAGATGCGGATGAAGGGGGCATGAAGTGCAGCAGCTCGTTCGACCCAAAGCCGCACGTGCTCCAGTTCCTTTCTGGCTGCATCACTTCCCGACGGCGCTGAAAAGTCGGTGCGGATCGCCGTACCGGATACCTCCAGACCACTGCGATAGCAGTGCATCCGCAGTTGATGCAGATACGATGGCGTGATCGGTTCCGGCATGTAGTAACCGGTCAGTTCGACGCCATCCAGTTCCAGTCGAGCGCAGCGATCGATGAACTGATGGAGATCCATCGTCGGAGGGCTTTGGCCTTTTCCCTGGAGCGATTCGCGAAAACTGTAGGCTGCCAGCGAAAGCTTGATGTGCGTCTGGTGTCGATCGCCGATGGGAGGCAGTTCCATCGCGCTCATTCCGCGGTTGATTCCGCAAGCGGCCATGCAGGCGACTGCCTGCTGTCCAAACCAACGTCGGTTTTTCTTCACGGGGGCAATTCCTGTTCTTTGCTGGAAAGAGGAGGGTCAGGGTCGGCGGATTCAGGATCGAAGGCTTCGAGGGAGGGATCGGCTGCGGTTGCTGTTGCGGCGGGATGTCAGCTCTTCGCTCCTACTGTGAAAGATTGTGGCTGTTCCCAAGTCAGGCAGAATAGATGGCATGCAAGCGCGACGGCGGCTTCCACACGGAGGATACGGGGTCCAAGTTGGACGATGCGACAGCCAGCCTGCCATGCTTGGTCGATTTCGTGAGTGGTCCATCCACCCTCGGGACCGATCGCCACTTCCCAGCTTGCGTCCCGGTCATTTCGACTGTCTGCGATCTCTTGCATCAGATCTCTTGGGGCGATCGCAGCGGAGTCGGTAGGCTCAGGAAGCGTCGGATGAAGGACCAATCGGCGGTGGCTGGGGAGCGGCGGCTGTTTCAGCCATTCGTTCCATTCGATCGGCTGTTCGATTGCAACGAGGCGATTGCGGCCACACTGCTTGGCCGATTCCACCGCGGCTCGATGGAGTCGCCCGGCCGTCTGGTCACTAGGCTGCGCCACACTGCGTTTGGCGGTCAGTGGGGTCAGCCGCTGAACCCCCGCCTCCATGACACGTTCGACCACCTCCTTCTGCCGATCGCCCTTGGGAAGGGCCACTAGCAGATGGACGTGGGCGGGCAAATCCTTGGGATCGAAGCGAGGGGATGGCACCACCACTTGGAGAGCGCGGCGGTCGATCGTCTGGACGGTGCCCTCCCCTTCCCAGCCATCTCCATCGAAGACCACAAGTCGTTCACCGGCGGTCAGGCGCAGGACGCGGATCGCATGGGTGGCTTCCTCCCCCTCCAGGAGAACATGACCCGAAGCATGCTGCCAATGGGGAGCGTAGAAGCGAGGGAGCGCCATCCGGGGTGTCTCGCGAATCGAACTACAGGCCGTCAGGTTATGGAAAGGTGATCGCCTCGGGCGGCTTCCCTTCGACCCAGCGATACCGCCGGTCGGTTTGAAGTCCCTTGGCTTCTTCTATTTGGCCGTTGGGCCAGTGGACTGCCAAGCGATCGATCGAGGTTTTTGATCCAATCCCCAGGTGGATCAGCTTCTGTCCGGTCCCCATGTAGCCATCGCCTGCCGTGATCGCCGAGACCCACCGTTCCTCGCCGCATTCCACTTCCACCCAGGCGCCAATCGCATCGCGTTCGCTTTGCGTTCCGATCAACTGCAGTTGCACGAAGTGGCCAGAGGTTGTCGAGCTGTTGCGCAGGAGGGCGGCTGGCCGATCGAGATGGGTCGCTACCAAATCGATGTCCAGGTCGTTGTCGAAGTCAACCAGCTGGAGGGCTCGCCCAAGATTGGGCTCCTGAAAATAGCTGCCGATCTCAGGCTGCTTGGCCCAGTAGAACTTCCCTTGGCGATTTTGAAAGACCTGCGGAACCATCTTGTAAGGAACCCCGATCCCCTGGTAGTTGTCGATGTGACCATTGAGCACCACGAAATCCTGCCAGCCATCGCAATCCAGATCGGTCAGGTGACAACCGAATCCAAGAAAGGCAAGGCTATCGAGATGAAGTCGGCTGCGCTGCGTGCCATCGACAAACCATCCGGGTCGGGTCTGCAGGTAGAGTGTGTTGACGTCATTGAGGAAGTTGGTGACGATCAGGTCTAGCAGACCATTGCGATCGATATCGCCGCACGCGATCCCCATGCAGGCCTGAGCGCGTCCCTGAGCATCGAACGCAACGCCTCGCCTACCTGCCTGTTCCGTGACCATCCAGCGCTTGCTAGATTGCGGGGAAGCAGCATCATCCTGATTCGTATCCGGCAGAGGTTGACTGAGCAGCAGGAAGTTGGCCGAGACGTCGTTCGAATAAAAGGCATCGTTGCCTTGCTGGAAATCGAGATTGGTGACGGTGATCCCCAGCGATCGTCCCTCGGCGATCGACTTCAGCAATGCGGCATCGGCCATCTTCCAACCCCCTTGGCCGTCGCTAAGCAGCAGTTCGTTGGGGCAGGGAGGAAATTCATTGGGTGGGCAGTTTTTCGCGACGGTCCCTTCGGTGCCGCAGATGCGGGTGCGGCATTCTTCGCCAGCGATGTAACGAGCCATCAGCAGATCGGGAAAGGCATCGCCATCGATGTCGGCAATCGCAGCGCTACTGGCCCAGGAGTGCTGGTCGGGCATCGAGGGGAGGCCCCACGGCTGGAAGGTTCCGTCTCCCAAATTGTGATAGAGCCTGGAGGTGCCAAAGTTGAGGACGAGCAGGTCGGTCAGACCGTCTTGATCGAAGTCTCCAGCGGCAATCCCTTGTCCATATCCTCGGTCATCGATCCTCGCCAACTCCTGGATCGCCTGAAATCGCTCCCCGGATCGGTTCCAGTAGAACGACTTGGTGCCCTGCCCTTCCTCGCTGCAAGGCGGACCGCCAGCATTGGAGAAGTAGAGATCGCAGTAACCATCCAGATCGAAATCAAGCACTCCCACCCCGCCACCGTTGCCCTGATAGATTAGCATTCCACCCACCTGTGGGTCGGCGCCGTTGAGGTAGCTGGCGTCGATCCCGACCTCGGCGGCTACATCTTGCAGTTTTACGGGGAAGCCTTCGAGCGAATTTTGAGCGATCTGAGAGGTGCTGGGAAGGTCGCTGGTCTGAGGTGGATCGGGCCAGCGATCGACAGGTAATGGGGCTAGTATTTCATCGATCCGGGGCATGGGGTGCGTCTGAGCCAGTTGGTTGAGCCGTGGCTGCAGTTTCTGGATCTCCTGCTGGGGAGCAGCACTACGGAATGCACGTAAGGAGGCCCAGGCGAATGCCATGTAGGGATCGTTCAGTTCCTGATACCCCGACTCCAGCCTCTGGAGCCCATCGGGTGGACCGCTACCGCGGATCACATCCTGCGCGATGCTGCTCATCTGCGCCAGCTGAAACGAACGCTTTCGCACCGGTTCGGCCAATTCCACCTCGCCCATTTCCGTCAGGCATTCGGCCAAGCGCGCGGTGGCGGCCAGATGGCGAGGGTCTTGCTGGAGTGCTTGAGCGTAGCACTTGGCTGCCTCGGGAATCTGCCTCTCTAGCTCGCACCAGCGGCCGCGTATCGTCCAGAACTGCGGGTGCTTCAAGTGACCGGGAGGCGCGGCAGCCAACCAGCTGGGGAGTTGATCCAACTTCTCCTGGGATACCAGCACGTGCCCCAACCAGACCCAGGGTTCCAACATCTCTTTTTCGCGCGCGACGATCGACTGCAGCGCGGGGAGCGCTTCATCGTAACGATTCTTGTAGAGCATGCTTCGCACCGCACCCAGTTGGACCAGTGGGTCGTCGGGAGCCACCTTTCTGGCCACGTCACTGAAGGCTTTCTCCCCGAAAGGTTCAGCAAAATCGATCAACATGGCGACTTCATCCTGCGTGAAATCCCCCGCTTCGATCAACGCGTAAAGATGACTGCGAGATTCCCAGCGTCTTCCCTGAACGTTCAGGATCCGCACCATCAGCCGGTGTGCAGGAGTGGCTTGAGGCGCTAGTTCCAGCAGTTTCCGTAAGCGCGATTCGGCTTGCCGAAGCCGTCCTGAAGCGGCTTCCCATTCCGCCGCTTGGCCGAGCGCCGCCAGTCCCCCCTGCGGGCTATCGATGGGAACCTGATCCAGCAAGGCAATCGCCTCCTGGATCTTCCCACGCGCATGAAGAATCCTAGCTGCGATGAACTGAGTTTGAAGATCGCTGGGGGACCGAAGCAGTGCCTGTTGCACCGTCTTCCACGCCGGCTCGAGTTCCCCCTTCTCCAGTTCGTTCAGCGCCTGCTGCTGCAGCTGTTCCAGCGACTGGCTCTTCGCAGCCGACTCGGATGGACGATCGACTCCTGGTGGCGTGTTGGGTGGGGGCGCTGCTGGTGACTCAGCCGTCCCATTGGGACTTCCAGTTGTGGGTGAAGTGGCCGTTGGGGCTTTGGGTGTTGATGGTTGGCAGCCTATGGCCATCAAGCATGCCACCGCCATGATGGCTTGACATCGCACTTTGAGAAACTGCCGCTTGGCAACTCCCTGACCCCACTTGCACTCGACCATCCGATCGCTCCACCCACTTTTCCCGCCGAACTTGGTGCCGGTGGCATCGCTGGATGCCTCAAAACTGATTCTATCGCGAGAAGGAGTGAGCGTGCGAGTCAGCAGGGTGCGGCTGAATCGATTGGGCGATGCCGGGTCAGCAAGTGGCGATCAGTTGACGGCTGCTTTCATCAGTCCCAGCAATCCCCAACCGGAAAGCATTCCAAAAATGTAGCTTCCGAGGATCAGAAAAATCTTCGGCAGACTGGTGCTCCACGCCAAAAACGACACACTCACCGATTCCAGGTTCTGGAACCCAAAGATCAAGACCACGATCGCCAAGAGAATGGCCAGCGCCGACGCCACATACTGCATGATGCACCTTGAGACTTGCTGGATCAATTTCGGTAGCAATTCCATACCGGTATGGAATGCCGCCAGTGGTTTTCAGCCAGTGGTCTTCAGTTTGGATGGCGGATCGTACTTGGAAACGAAAAAGCTGGCTCTGGGGGGGCGGTTACGAGGGGCGAGGCCGTTACAACCGTCACGTTCGACGCGATCGGCAATGCGAGCCTAGATCGGGGACAAAGGGGCGCCCCCGGTGATCTCATCT
>JBJSWM010000613.1:0-15229 GCA_046085865.1 Pirellulaceae bacterium | reverse complement strand
ACGGACAACCGTCGCTCGCAGCGATCTGGTCTATGACAGACCAGCGGCCACACCTGATGAAGGACAACCGATTGGCAATGGGCGGATGGGAACGATGGTCTGGACATCGCCTAACGCGATTCACCTGCAGATCCATCGTGTGGATGTCTTCGCGGTCAATGCCAACCATCAAGGACGACCCGGCCAGATCGGAAGCACCACGGATTACTGCGGCGGGATTGCTAGCGTGGTGATCCAAGTAGGGAGCGAACCATTCGATGCTGGCAAAGGTAACTTCCAACAACAGCTCTCGCTGGAGAATGCGGAGTGCGCGATTGAAACCGCAGACATCGTCGCGCGAATGTTTGTTTCAGCGGAAACCGATGTGCTCGTCTTGGAAATAGACGATCGACGCGATTCACCGCAGCCTTTGCAAATCGCCGTTTCGATGCTGCGCGAGCCCGAAGTCCAAGCCGGCGAGAATTTTGCCACAACACGTTTCCTGGGTAATCCGAAGCAAGTTGTGCTTAACCAGCAGTTTCGTGAGCGTGACTTCCACAACACATCGGCTGTCGTGGTTGGATTACCCAAGAACGATGGTGCAGCAAACGACGCGGCACAAGTTGTTCCAACATCTGCAACGACCCGGACGCTCATACTGCCTCCTTTACAAGGTAAACGCGTGGTTCTGATCTCCAGTGCCGCGTCCTGGCAAGTCGGAGACGATGTTTCCGCAAAAGCAGTTTCTCTTTTCGAGGAAGCCGCATCGAGATCCGTGACGGAATTGCGAGAGCGGCATAGGAAGTGGTGGCGGGAGTTCTGGTCGCGAACATTCGTGGAGATGTCGAGCGACGACGGCCAGGCGCAGCGGGCTCAGCGGTGGCGAGACCTGCATCTTTATTACATGGCCAGCTCCTCGCGCGGCGAACTGCCGCCCAAATGGAATGGCTCGCTCTTCGTCACGTCCGGGGACCAGCGACGATGGGGTTCGCAGTACTGGGTCTGGACAACCGAGATGCTCTACTTCCCACTCCTGGCCGCCGATGCGATCGACCTGACGCAGCCGTTCTTCAACATGTATGTGAAGCAGCTACCCAATTGCGAGAAAGCGGCCGCGCAGCGGTGGGGAATCTCCGGTGCGTACTTTCCGGAAACGACAGCGTTTGATGGGCCGGCAGTACTTCCGGACGATGTGGCCGCCGAGTTTCAAGATGTACTTCTCGGAAGAAAACCTCACACGGAAATGTCGTCGCGAGCGAAGGATTTATGCCAATTCGACAGCCAACTCAATGTCGTGACGCAGCCGCCTGACAAAGGCCGATTCAGTTGGATCAGTCATGTGGCGTCATCCGGAAGCGAAGTGGCGATCCATGCTTGGTGGCGCTATCGATATACCGGCGATCGCGAATGGCTTCGGACTCACGCCTATCCACTGCTGCGCGGAACGGTTGAGTTCTATCGTCACTTGGTCAGAAAGGAAGCAGATGATCGTTACCATGTGATCGGGACGAATGCGCACGAGGACTTCTGGGGAGTCAAGGACAGCATCATGGACCTGGCGGCAATCCGAGGCACCGTGCCGCTGGCGATTCAAGCGGCGGAAATTTTGGGTGTCGATTCCGATTTGCGAGACCAGTGGAAAGAACTGCTAGAGAACCTAGCGCCTTATCCCATGGGAAGCGATCCGCAAGCGAAAGCACTCACCGGCGGCGTTCTAGCGGACGATGTTTGGGCGGCTGGATACCTCGGGGAAATGGACGGACAGCACAATCCGGAAGACGTCTGGCTCACCCCGGTCTTCCCATTCGAAGACTGGACTCTTGAAACCGGCAACGCGGCAACCGATCCCATCGTACGGAAATTGCTCGACCTCGCACCGAGACACAAGTCGGTGCTTGGCGGGGCCGGGACCAACACGGCGATCCGCTCGCCGATTGCGGCTGTTCGCGCGGGACGCGGCAACGAGCTTCCTGCGATGCTTGAACGTTATGCGGCCGCATTTTCCCCGTTGCCCAATGGGATGAGTTTGTTCGAGGGGCCGACTGCGGCTTCCGTCGAGCATCTCGGACTGCTCACGATGACGCTTCAGGATGCACTGCTGCAGAGCGTGTCAGCTCGACCGGGCGAGCCCGAGGTGATCCGTGTCTTCCCCGCCTGGCCAAAGCATTGGAACGCTTCGTTTCGCTTGCTGGCGCGAGGCGGGTTCTTAGTATCGAGCCAGTTCGACCTGGGCGCCGTCGTTCAGATCGAAATCGATTCGCGACGGGGTGAAGAGTGTCGCGTGCGGAACCCGTGGGACAGAGCCTGCATCATTCAGGAAGTCGACGGCCCATCGCGCGTCATGGAAGGCCCGATCATTCGTTTCCCGACGACGAGAGGCAGAGTGTATGCGCTTTACCCCGATCCCTGATGCGGCGAAGCCACGCCGAGGTACTAAGAGCCTATCCGATAACTCAGAATCCGAATGAGCTTGCCGCACCGGTGAGTCCTGTTGTAGTTGAGAGTTGGTAACAAAAACAACTCAAATACAAAGGACTCACCATGGATGGTGCGAGCAGCTCTGATAGCTACCGAATGCCAGACGAACTTTGGGAACTGTTGCAGCCGTTTTCACCAAAATATCCCGCCAGCACCAAGGGCGGACGTCCACGTGCTGACTTGCGAAGGGTTGCCGACGCCATCTTCTACCGTTTGCGGACAGGCTGTCAGTGGAATGCCATTCCCAGGGAGCTAGCTGCTGGTAGCACGGCTCATCAGAACTTTCAGGAGTGGTCAGAGGCAGGTGTCTTTGGCTTGCTTTGGCAAGAAGCATTGGCCGACTACGACAATTTGGTTGGATTCGATCTACGTTGGCAGTGCGTGGACGGTGCGATGACCAAGGCCCCTCTGGGCGGCCAAGAAACCGGCAAGAATCCTATGGATCGTGCCAAGCGAGGAACGAAACGTTCTCTGATGACTGATGCCAATGGGAATTCATCATGCAAGCCGACCCGCTCGAACACCTCTTCAACCTTTCTTGTTCCGAACAGTTCCCCTTCCGCGACCGATAGCAGCAGAGGAAGAAATAATAGAAAGATCAGCAACAGCAAGACAACCAGCAGCCAGATCCACGGTGCCTGCTGGCCGGGACGCGCATCGGAGGGTTCGCAGAACTCTGAGAAATTCCCATCGCCAGTTGCAGGAGTCGAAGAAGGCATCTGCTGAGCCTCTGAGTCGCCCGAATCCGTCCTCTCTTCCACAACTGGAATGGTATTGGGCGCATCGGATCCGATCTTCTTCACGCCATGTGTCGCATCCCCATTGTTTCCTGCGTTCATGCTCTCTTTCTCAAAACAACCCATCCCTTTTTTGGGGGCACATTTTTCTGTTCACCGACCAGAGAATTGGTTCCTAGGCGACAGGTCCACTTTCACGTATTAGGAGATCGATTCAATGACTGTCGATCGACCACAAGAAGATCCGTTCCTTGTGTTGTCAGCTGAGCAATCGATCAAGAACTCTTCCATGGACGTCGGTGAGCCGATGGTCGCGACCCCCGTGTCGAAAGGTGAGCTTCTGGTGATCGATTCCTAGTTGATGCAGGATCGTGGCGTGGATGTCGTGAATGTCGACTGGATCCTCTGTCACCGAATTTCCGAATTCATCGGTCTCTCCGTAGGTCATTCCACCACAAAATCCCCCACCTGCCAAGAAGATCGAATAGCCATCGACGTGGTGATCGCGCCCGCAGTCTGCGGACACGGCCGGCGTGTGCGGCGTGCGTCCCATCTCCCCTGCCCACACCACCAGCGTCTCATCGAGTATCCCTCGCTGCTCCAGATCAAAAATCAGCGCCGCCACCGACTGATCGGTGATTCTCGCATTCTTCTCATGGTTCGCCTTCAGTTGACCATGCTGATCCCAGGGAGAATTGTTGCCATCAAAACTGGGGCATGTGATCTCGATGAAACGCACTCCGGCTTCCGCCAGTCGGCGGGCTCGCAGCGCCTGCCTGGCATAAAGCTGCTGGTGCTTATCCGAGGAGTCGCAACCGTAGAGACGGTGTGTGGCGGAAGTCTCTTGGTCGATATCAAGCAGTTCTGGGATTTCTGTCTGCATGCGGAACGCTGTCTCATAGTTGGCGATTGCCCCTTCGATCAGGCTTGGATCCGAAGTCTCCTTTGCAAAGGCCCGATCCTGTCGCTGGATCATCTTCAGCATCTGCTGTTGGCGGACGGCGGGAGAGGCAGGGACGATGTGATCGACTGCAGTTCCTTCTGCGCGAATCATGGTGGCCTGATGCGATGCGGGGAGATAGGAGCTGCCGAAATTTTCCAGTCCGCCATTGGGGACCCAGTCGTTATTCAGCACGACATAGCCAGGAAGATTTTGGTTCTCACTTCCCAGTCCGTAATTCACCCAGGCACCTAGGCTTGGGGCCTGCCCCAGGATTCTGCCCGTATGGAGCAGAAGATTCTGTTGACCGTGGAGCGGTAGTTGGCCAACCAGCGACCGAACGACGCAAAGGCGGTCGGACATGGTTGCCAAGTGCGGCAGAAGATCGCTGACCCAAAGACCACTGTGACCATGCTGCCGAAACCTCCAGGGGCTTCCCAGCCAGACGCGATTGGCATCCGACTGAGAGCGGATCGAAACTGCCTGTTCGCCTATTTTCTCCCCTTGATGCTTGGCGAGCATCGGTTTGGGATCGAAGGTATCGACGTGGCTGGGCCCACCATCCATGAAGCAGAAGATCACCCGTTTTACTTTGGCATGATGATGCGGCCTGCTATCGGCCAGCGCCATCGCAGAAAATGCAAGCCATCCGAAGCCAGACGAGGCCGACTGCAGCCAGCGACGCCGGGAAGCCGAAGTGGTATCTGGACAAAAGTTCGACTTCATGATGACTACCGGTAGTAAAGAAACTCTTTGGTGTTTAGCAGCGCGTGGACCAGCTGGCCCCACGCCTTGTGGTCTGCCTCAGGATCAACCGAAGTATCTGCGAAGTCTTGCAAGGCCTGCTGCCAATCGATGAGTTCTTCTTCGCTGGCAGGCCTGCCCAAGGCAGTGAGGAACATCTGATCGATGCGTTGGCGAACCGACAGGGAATCTTCGAGAGCCAACCGCTCACCCCAGTTCATTGCCATATCGATGACGAAGGGATGATTTAAGAGGATTAAGGATTGCGCTGGAACATTCGTCTGGTCTCTGCGCCCCGAGGGAATCTTGAGGTCAGGCAGATTGAATCCAACCAAAAATTCCGGGGGCTGCATGATCGACATCTCCAGATAAATCGACCGGCGTCCCTTCCCATCCAAGGGACCTGAGAAGAGTCGCTTCTGTCCATCTTCGGCGGTCCGATGGGGGCGAATGGGGCGACCATGGAGTTGGGTATCAAGCCTCCCGGCGACCTTCAGCAAGCTATCTCGAACCGCCTCTGCCTCCAGTCGTCTGGTCGGATAGTGGTGGAGCCATCGGTTTCTGGGGTCGAGCTGACTTCCCTCAAAAGAGACCGCTCCAGACTGACGAAATGTCTGGCTGAGCACGAGGCGTCGCAGCATCGCCTTGGTCGACCATCCTTCCTCCATGAAGCGGATCGCCAGCCAATCGAGCAACTCGGGATGCGAGGGGCGTCCACCCAGTTTCCCCAGGTCGCTTGGGGTATCGACCAGCCCTGTGCCGAAGACCCATTGCCAGAGTCGATTGACGTAGACGCGAGCGGTCTGGGGATTCTGGTCGCTGGCCAAGTACTCGGCCAGTTCCAGCCTACCGCTGCCTGGACTTTGATCGATTGGGTGCTGCGCCTGGAAGACCTCGAGAAAACCATGTGGAACCGGATCCCCCTCGTCATGCACATTGCCGCGCACATTCAGTCGGTAGGCGATCGGCCTCAAATGCCGCTCGTCCATGCTGTTGACACTCCGCGGAAACTCGATCGTCCCTTCCACCGCCCGATACTGGTCGACCAGAGCGACAAGATCGCTCGGCAACTCCGCAAAATCGTTGGCGAGAACTCTCTGTTGCAGCAACCAATTCAGGATGCGCGCGTCGCCAGACAGTGCCTTGCGATCCGCCCAACGGACGATCGCGTCGCGAAGCCAATGCTGGAGATAGCCTTTGAGTGACTCGAGGTTGGCTGGTGGTGGACGATCGTAGAGCGCCCCGAAGTGAGCCAGTTCATCGGCCGGCTCGCCTGCCTGCTGGCTGGCGTAGATTCCTGTGAGACTGAACCAGCCTGATTTATTTTCTCCCATGTCCTCATTGGGCAGCACTCGACTGCCCATGCGAGCGACACCGGTTCGAGGAGGAAAATTCGCATTGAGATCGGGGGTGGAGATCTCGTGCAGGATGCGGGTGACTCCATTCTTCGGAGGTGTGGTGGAAAAGAGAGTCCATGAAGCGATCTTTGTGGGATCGAAGAACACCGGTCCCTCATTGAGAAAGGCGTTCTGTGGAATGCTTCGGTAACCGGCCCACTCTCCACCGGCAAGCTGCAGTCCCAAGAAGGGCGCAGGCCATTGCATCGCATCTGGCATTCGAATGGCGCCAGGAAGTTTCGATGAGAGTGCGTGCGTATGGTAGCCTTGCGCGAGAAATTGCGCGATGACCGATGCCCCTTCCAGCGAGATCCGTGGCGTCCCCTCCCCTGCCCATCCGTGCTGGAGTCCAGATCCCTCCATCGCCCATCCTTCGGGAAGGCCGGGCTGCTCGAATTGGATCCGCATCGCGAAGGCTCGATTCCGCTCCACGCGCCGCTCTCGCTCCTCTTTCCAATGCCGCTGCGTCTGCATCCACCGATCTCGGAGCTCGAAATCACTCGGATCGCTTGGCAACATGTTCGATCCAGCGAGGATCTGAAAGCGACCCAATGCATGCTGGCTTCCAAGAAGGAAACGCAGGGTGACGGTCCAAGTGCCGCCGTGTCGAGAGACCAAGGGTTGGTCGAAAGCGAAGGTGGCAGTGCGGTCGAGATTTCCGCCAAGCCCGACGCCCCATCCGATGGCGTCCGGCTGTAGGGCTGCAGCGACCGGATAGTTGGGTTGCTGATAGTCGGCCGTGGCCGATGCGATCGGGATCTCTATTGCGCCCCCCTGCCCTGCCTCGTCAAAATGCACCTCGATATGCGAAAGGACGAAATTGCCATGCGACGTTCGGCCCGGGCCAGTCATTCCCAGCGATGGATGTGTCAGGGCACGCAGTTGCAAATGACTGAAGGTCCCCGCATCGGTCGAGAAGGTGACGACGTAGCTATCGGTCTGGGGGATGTCTTCCCCTTCTGCGCGGACCGTGGTGCCATCCTCTTCGATGATCAATCGGGTTTCCGGTTGCTCTGCAGTTGCCACCATCTGCTTGGGCGCGATCCAGGTTACCGATGGCTTGAAGAGCAGCAGGGGATGCCCGATATCGTCGACGGACGAATCGTCGGAAACCTCTTGAACCAAGCGATTCCAATCGAGCGGTCGGGAGTCGAGTTGCTGGAGCCAGATTTGCGACAGTCGGTTGCGAATCTCTTGCTGGAGTCGCTTTAGCGATTCGATCTGCGGAAGGTATTTTTCCGGCGTGTCGATGCTGCGACTGGTCCAGCGCGGTGTCATGAAGACACTGGCCAGGGCGTAGTAGTCGCGCTGAGAGACAGCGTCCAGTTTATGGTCGTGGCAGCGGGCGCAGGCGACGGTCATTCCCAGAAAAGCCTTAGAAAATGCATCGATCTGGCTGTCGATCATTTCCTGATGGATGCCGTTGAAATCGAGGCTGCTGCCATGGCGCCGTTCGCCGAAGTGAAAGAACATCGGCCCGATCAAGCTCTCCTGGAGTCCCAAGATCGAATCGACGCGCGGACTGGCGAGCAGGTCGCCAGCGATCTGTTCACGGATCAGTTGATCGAAACCGACATCCTGATTGAACGCACGAATCAGGTAGTCGCGATACTCCCAAGAACCCTTGGCGGGAATGTCCCATTCGTAACCGTAGGTGTCGGTGTATCGAATCACATCCATCCAGTGCCTTGCCATTCGTTCGCCAAAGGCTGGAGAAGCGAGCAGTCGGTCGACCAGTCGTTCCGTCGCCTGACTCGCGTCCACCAGCCACTGTTGCTGGAATTCGATCACCTCCTGTGGAGTGGGAGGCAGCCCGGTCAAGACGAACGATAGTCTTCGCAATAGGACTTCAGGAGTTGCAGGTTTGGAGGGAGCTAGTCCGGCGGATTCCAGTGGTGCAAGAAGGAACCGGTCGATCGGATCCTGACTCCACGCATCCCGCAGCAAATCGGGCACGGCGCTTGGTCTTGGCGCTAGAAGGCTCCACCAGCTACTTCTCTCCGCCAGCTTGGCTTTCCAGGCTTGGTTTGCGGCGTCGACTTCGGAGGGGGGGTGATCTCGTGGATCCCATGCACCACTCTCGATCCATGCCTGGAAGTCGGCGATGATTTCATCCGAGAGTTTTCCCGAAGGAGGCATTTGCAGCGACTGGTACTGGAGCGCTTTTAGAAGCAGGCTCTCGGTGGCGTTCCCGGGGACGATGGCGGCCCCAGAGTCCCCGCCCTGAAGAATTCCGTCGCGATGATCCAAAGCGAGATTGCCTTCCACGGTTTGCGCCGCTGCGGAGTGGCATTCATAGCAGTGCTCAACCAGGACTGGACGGATGCGCGTTTCAAATAGCTCCTGGTGTGGCGATCCGTTTTGTGCCCTCGCCTGGGGAGCAATCACCAGGGGGATGCATAGACAGAGCCAGGAGAAAGCGATCGGCAGCCAAGGTGGGGAAATGCGTTCGTGCATCGCGGGGCGAGACCCTGTGGTGCGAAGCGTCGGGTGGAGGGAGTTTCTGATGCAGTGGATTGTCGCGCTGCACTCGGCCGCTGGCTACGACGAAGCAATCGAAAAGTGAAAAATTCCGATCCCCTGGAGTTCGCGGCTGGGTGCTGACGAAGAGGCTAAGTCATTGAACAGAAAGGAACTTTTTACCGAGGACATCCTGACGGAACGAAAAGATTTCAGCTCTTTGGACGATGCTCTGCCAAGGATTGCGGGCTGCCGGAGGGACCAAGCTGGGATGGTAGCGCCCCCTCGGAACTTGGAAAATTCGGCCACTGGCTGCGACTCATCGGTTGTCCGACGATTTGAGCCAGCGGTAGCATGGCGGAAGTGCCATCGTGCGATTGCACGACTCCTTTTCTTCTCTCCAATGTCGTGGTGGACCACAGATCGATGAGGCGGATGATGCATCGAATTGGGAAGCGACCTGCTCCAGTTTGGCAGACCTTCGGATGGTTTTTGCTCCTGATGTCTTTCGCATGGGGACAGCAAGCGGCGACTACCAGGATGGGATGGTCACTGCCTCCATCCAGCGATGCCTGCTGGGAGACGATGCCACCATCGGTTGATGGGGAGAAGCCACCCCTGCCCTCCTGGATCCGCATGGTGGCTCGGGAGATGCCCAAAACGGCAGCCGCCTTCCTGGAGCTGGACTATGCCCATCGGGTGCTGGGGCCGGTCGACGGGAAACTGCGAGCTGCGATGCGGTGGACGACGGCCAAGGCGAATGGGAGCCAGTACGCGATGGAGATTGCATCGCTGGATGCGGAGCGGGCTGGTGTGGAGCCTTCCCGATGGAAAGCATTCACGGAGGGGGATCGATCCGTCTGGAATGAGGGGGAGCAGACGGCCATCGAGTTCGCTCGCGGGATGACGCTGGATTCAGACGCCGTGACCGACGAGAAGTTTTCGGAGCTAGTCCGTTGGTTCGATGATCGGACGGCGGCCGCGATGGTTCTGCATCAAGCCTACGCGAATTTTCAGGATCGTCTTTTGATCTGCCTGGGGATTGACACGCAAGAAGGGGAACCGATGGCACCGGTGGCGGTACGGTTTTCTCCCGAGTCGCTGGTGCGAGCAGCGCAGGCACCTTCGAACCAGGCACCGGCTCAGGTGGGCCGCCCGGAAGCGCAGCCTAAGGACATCATCGAAGACGAGGAGCAGCATACGTGGCTGCCCTATGAGCGATTGCAGGAGCGATTGCAGACGCAGAGGGCGAGGAAGACGCGGCTGAGGGTGCCCGACTGGCAGGAGTTTGCGGCCAAGCTGCCCGAGGGGCTGATGCCATCGGCCAGCGACATCGTCTGGTACAAGGTTTCGTTCGGATACGCGCACGAGTTGGCCGTTCCCTTTGAAATCTACCTTCGCGCGGCTGGATCGGAGATTTCTCAGAACTGGGATCGCCCGTTCGGCAATTGTCTTTTTTGGATGGTGACCGATGCCGTCAAGTGTCCGTATTGCATGGGACATTGCGAGATGAATTGGGAGGTGACGGGATTGAGCAAAGAGAAGATTGCCGAGCTGAGTCGTCAGTTGGCTGGCAACGACTGGTCTGCGTTCAGCCAAGCCGAACAGAAGGCACTCGATCTGGCTCGTCAGCTGACTCGGTCCCCTCGATCGCTTACCAGGGAGCAGGTGGATGCGCTGCGCAGTGGATTCGGAGATCCACGTGCCTTTTTCATGCTGGTCAATATCAGTCGATACAACTACATGACGAGGATCAGCAATGGTTTTCAGTTGACGCTGGAGACGGGTAATCCCTTTTATCAGTACTACAACATGAAGCCCAAGGGGCAGGAAGACTTGGCCGGCAAGCCGCGGCCGACACCGGTCGATCGGGAGACGACCAAGCGGTTGCTGGAGGAGATGAAGGAGCGACGAGGGCGAGTGGAACTGCCGCCGGTTACGGAGGAAGAGCGGGCGCAGAGTGATGCGCGAGCTCTCAGTTATGAATCGCGACTGACCCGGCTGTTCCTACCCGGCGGTTCGGGGGCCCGAGGGTACCTGAACTTTGGTGGGATGCCACCCCAACCGAGGCAGCCGAGCGACAATCGACCGGTTCAGGAACCCGATCCTGCACTAACGCTGGATTACGGATTCAAAACAAGGCTCTTCTGGATCGCTTCGCGCGTCAACAATTGCCAGTACTGCCTGGGGCATCAGGAGTCGAAGTTGCTGGCTGTCGGGATGAACGACGATCAGATCGCTGCGCTGGACCTCGACTGGTCGCAGTTTCCCCCATCGGAGCAGGCGGCCTTTGGTCTAGCCAAGCGATTGACTCGCGAGCCGCATCGATTGGTTGACGGAGACATCGAGGCATGTCGAAAGGATTTCACCGATCTACAGATCCTGGAGATGATCTTGTCGGTGGCGGGCAACAACGCCATCAATCGTTGGAAGGAAGGAGTTGGCGTGCCGCAGTCGAAGACGGGTGGGAACTTCGGTGCTTCGAACACGGAAGAACACAGCTATCGGACCGCCACCAACCCGATTTTGGCCAAAAAGAAATCGGTCTTGTTGGCGGATGATCTCTTGGATGCTTCCTCCGAGCTGGTGGAGACGCGAGGAAGGCAGGATGCCGAAGTGTCAGCGATTTCAGTGGAGGAGGGATTGCGACTGGGCAGGGACCGCAAGGCGCGGTTTCCGTTGCCGACAGTCGAGCAGACGCGAGCGGTATTTGGGGATCTGGAGTTACCGGAGAAGGTCCCCAACTGGATTCGGCTACTTGCGAATTTCCCAGTCGCTGGCAAACGGCAGGTGGCAGCGTTGCTTGCAGCAGAGCGGCAGATGGATCTGAGCGATTTGACTCGGGCGCGTCTTGCCTGGGTGATCGCGCGTCAGAACGGCGCCTGGTATGCGCTAGCTGAAGCGCAAACTCGCTTGGAATCGCTGGGACAGGACGATGAGCAGATCGCCGAATTGGAGCGATTTGAGTCGGTCGATTCGGAGAAGAATTTGACCGCCCGGGACCGAGCGTTGCTGACGGTAGCCAAGCAGTTGGCCGCCTCCCCGGTGCAGCTGACCGACGCTCAGGCGCAGCGCGCCATCGAGCTAGCGGGGCCTCGCGAGTTCGTCCAGGCGGTTCATTACACTGCGATGCGATCGCTTTTGGATCGCTTCACGGAAGCCAGCGGTTTACCGATCGACTGAGGCTGCCTGCAACAATCCGTTAGAAAGATTTGGGGGGTCAGTCCCTGGGAGGGATGGGGCTGGCCCACTGGCCTTGTTTCGGATGGAGTTCCGCAACTGGTTTTCCGTTTTCCATGAAACGCACCAGGTCGAAGGAGCCCTTGGGGATGCGCAGCTGTAGCCAGTGTTTTTCCTGGGAGCTGGCAGAGTCTTTTGGCGGTTGGAACGTGTAGGACAGTTCCAGTGCGTTACCGCGTTGCACCAAGGACCTCACCTGCATGATCTTGCTTCGATCGCCGCTGGCAGAGATGACGCGGCCCACTACGACGATGTCTTCCTTCTGGAAGAGATCGCGGGGAGGAGCGAACGGTTTTTTGTTGCCCTGAAAGGCTGCGGCACCAAACAGATTCTCGTACTGCTCTGGAGACTCGACCAATGCCACGAGGACTGGATTTTTTGCGTCGTCCCAGTTCTTGAGGAAGTTCTGGTAAGTCTCCATTTCGATTCGCTGAAAGGGGACTTGGGTCTCCTCTGTCGGCGACTGGGCAGCGGTCGGAAGGTGAGCTAGGAGAGCTACTAGCAGCCCCAGGAGAGCGAATCGAGTTGGTTGAGATCGTGTTGGGTAGTGCATGAGTTGGTCTGCTAGAGCCAATGGAGACGAGAGCGGTTGGAGGATGGAGAGCCGTGCGGGGGAGGATCGGGGAGGCTGGCAGCGGGGATTTAGATTTCTGAAATGATGGGGGAGCCAGCGGGGGTCACTTGGCCATCTTCAAGCCGTTCGAGGTAGGCGCCCAGGTCGCGGAATTTCTCGTAGCGTCTTTCGACTAGTTGATCGATGGGAGTGCGCCGAAGCTGATCGAGGGAGCGGGAGAGGTAGGTTTTCAGACGTGAGGCCATCTGGTGGTGATCGCGATGGGCACCTCCCAGCGGTTCTTCCAGGACATCGTCGACCACTTTCAGTTGCGCCAGGTGCTTGGAAGTGAACCGGAGAGCATCGGCGGCTTTGGGTGCATGCTGATGGCTTTTCCAGAGGATCCCGGCGCAGCCTTCCGGGGAGATGACGGAGTAGTAGGCATACTGAAGGATCGCGACTCGGTCGCCGACTCCGATGCCAAGGGCCCCGCCCGATCCCCCTTCGCCGATGACGACACAGATGATCGGCGTCTTGAGGCGGCTCATCAGAAACATACTTTCCGCAATCACCTGTGCCTGGCCCCGTTCCTCAGCGCCGACCCCTGGGTAGGCGCCGGGCGTATCGATGAAGCAGACGATAGGCATGCCATATTTTTCCGCCAGCTTCATCTTGATCATTGCCTTGCGGTAGCCTTCGGGATGAGCGCAACCGAAGTGGCATGCTGCTCGTTCTTTGTAGGTTCGTCCTTTCTGGTGTCCTACCACCATGACCTTGTGCCGGCCTAATTTGGCGAATCCGGTGAGGATCGCGCGATCGTCGCCGAAGAACTTGTCGCCGTGCAGTTCGATGAAATCATCGAAGGCCAGATCGAGGTAGTCCCGGGTGTAGGGCCGATCGCGATGGCGGCTGACCTGCACGATCTGCCAGGGGGAAAGATTCCCGTAGATCTGCGAGGTAGTTTCATTCCACTGCTTTTGGAGTTGGCGGATCGCATCCTGGACTTCGGGTGTGGGCGCCGACTGTTCCAGCAGCTCGATCTGCTTTTCGATTTGGAGCATCGGGAGTTCGAATTCGAATCCCGGAGGGGCTTGCACTTCCATCCTGAAAACGCCTTAGTTGTCGAAGAATCGGACCAAAGACAGGTCGGGTTTTACCAAAAGTGAGTTCCGGGTGCGATGGAAGAACCGATCAGGACTGGGTGGGAGGTTGCTGGGAGGCCGCCTTTTGAGCTTCGGCCTGTTGCTGAGCGGTCTGAGGGGCTTCGACCCGGCCTCCGGTTGGGAATTCGTCGAAGATGGAACGATCGGGAATGCGAGGGGGTTTTTTGAAGACCTTGGTGGCACGAACTAGTTTCAGCACATCCCACATCGACTGGGGACGCTGATCCGGCCTTTTGGCCATCATGGAACGGACCATGTTGGCGTACTCTGGGGTGACGTTTTCGTTGCCGACGATTGGGTTGGGGATGGAAGCCGACAGGTGTTTGTTCAGCAGATCGTTGGGGCTTTCTCCGGTGAAGGGAGGTTTGCCGACCACCAGTTCGTAGAGGACGCAACCCAAGCTGTAGATGTCGGCGCGGGCGTCAAGCGATTCACCGCGGATCTGTTCGGGGGACATGTAGCTGCGGGTTCCTTGGATGGCTTTGGAGCGACGTCGAAATAGCTTGCCTAGTCCACTGGTGATTTTTTGCGAGATTGTGAAGTCGATCAATTTGACTTCACCTTCCCGGCTGACCAGGAAGTTATCGGGTTTGACGTCGCAGTGGACGTAGCCCTTGCTGTGGAGGTAGTAAAGCGACTCGACGCATTGTTCGAGAATTTTGTCGAGCATGAAAGCGAGCGAATCGGGGCCGCGGCGGAGGGCCTGCTTCATGTTCAATTCGCTGAACAGTTCGAGCACCAGGAAGGGGGTTTCGGCATCGGTGACAAATTGGTGGATCTTGATCAGGTTCTTGTGTGCCAGCGAGTTTGCGACTTCAAATTCGTGCTTCAGCGCTGCGATTTCATCCTTGTCGGTCCGCTGGTCCATGCGGAGCACTTTGAGCGCGTAGCGTTTACCGCTGGTCGATTCGATCGCTTCCCACACCTGGCAGGTACTACCCATCCGGATCAGACGGGCCAGTCGGTAGGGGCCGAGGAAATTCGGGACCTTCGTCATTCGGCATGAACTCCAGGAAGTTGGAAGTGGCTTCGGCCTGTCCGTTCCGGCTTCCACCTACGGGTCATCATAGGCCAAGATAGAGTCCCACAAAAGGAAGGGGATCTCTGGTTGGGGATTGTCGGTCACTTCCCGAGGGATGTGGAGGCTGTGGGATTGGCGAGTCGATCGAGCCATCGCTGGTAGAGACTCCGGATCTGGGCCGTCATCTGCCGGTGGTCGAATTGCCGGGCGCAACGGATTTTCCCCTCGCTGCCCCATGACTGCCGCAAGTCAGGTCGTTCGGCCAGTTCCACGATCGCTTCCGCTAGGCTCGGGACGTCTTCGGGGGCGATCAATCTGCCGGTAACACGATCGAAGACGACTTCGCGTGCCCCATCGATATCGAAGCTAATGGCTGGGATCCCGCACAGGAGCGCCTGGGGGAGAGCGCGAGCCAAGCCCTCGCGAAGACTGCAGTGAGCGAGGAGATCGCAGGCGCTCAGGTAGTGGGGCATCTCTTCGGGAGGGACCAGACCAGCAAAATAAAAATGATCTTTCA
>JBJSWM010000612.1:0-1391 GCA_046085865.1 Pirellulaceae bacterium | reverse complement strand
CGAACGATCCAAGGAACTGCTGGTACGCTACCGACGTGGCGAACCACCTGCCAACGACTGCCCTCTTCGGAGAGCACTCACCAGTCCCTCTGTCCAATGACCCACGATCCCCAGGTCGCTGGGCCGAGATTGGGACCGTCCGGCCCCGATCGATCGCCTTAACGATCCAACTTCATTTCCCCGAATCTCTGTGGCACTGTGCCTCGGTGAGATCCTCTCCTCGACCAGCTAAAGATAAAAAATTCTCACCGAACCTCAGGCGCACCGAGGGGGTTGGAGAAGCTGCCTGAGCGAATCCGGTCGCCCATGCCATCAGCGAAGATCGGGTAGTATGGACTAACGAAATTCACATTTTCGACAGAGCGGCAAGGTTGTCTTCTATCGAATCCACCAGAAAAACCAGGATGAGAAAAATGGTTCTTTTACTATCGAGCCCGCTTGTTCTACCGACACGATGCCCGATCGCATTCCTGACCTCGATCTATGCCTTCCTCGCGTTGGTTTCTAGCTCTGCGTTCGCTACGGATCGCCCCAACATCATCCTACTTTTGGCCGATGATCTGGGGTATGCGGAAATCGGGGTGAACGGCTGCAAAGATATCCCGACGCCAAGC
The DNA here is from genome assembly GCA_046085865.1 of Pirellulaceae bacterium. Lineage (GTDB taxonomy): Bacteria > Planctomycetota > Planctomycetia > Pirellulales > Pirellulaceae > JBEISR01. Next base: position 777 of record JBJSWM010000612.1, on the reverse strand, counting down.
ATCGACGCGATGGCTCGCAACGGCGTCCGATTCACCGATGGCTATGCAGGCCACTGCGTCTGCGCTCCTACAAGGGCGGCCCTGATGAGCGGCATGTACCAGCATCGATTTGGTTTCGAATTCAATCCGGGGCCCGAAGCGTCCGCCAACCCGGAATTCGGATTGCCTCGCAATATCCCATCGCTCCCAGAGAAACTCCAACAAGCTGGCTACACCACAGGGATGATTGGTAAATGGCATATCGGCTTTCAAGATGGCATGCGTCCTGACCAGCGAGGATTTGACTACCACTACGGATTCCTTGGAGGGGCTCATCCCTACCAACCGCTCGCACCTGCCGCCAATCGAATCCTTCGGAACGGTCAGCCAACGCAGCCGAAAAAATATTTGACCGACCAGTTTGCCGATGAGGCGGTGGAGTTTGTCGAACGGAGTAAGGACAAACCTTTCTTTCTCTATCTGGCGTTCAATGCCGTGCATTCTCCAATGGATGCCAATCCCTATGAGAGTCGCTTTCCGGACCTCACAGGAAAGCGAAAGACCTTTGCCGGAATGCTGACCGCACTCGACGTGGCCGTCGGTCGAGTGATAGAGAAAGTCAGGGAACTTGGAGAAGAAGAGAACACGCTGATCTTCTTTTACAGCGACAATGGCGGGCCTACGCAGCAGATCACTTCCAGAAACGATCCTCTGCGTGGATTCAAGGGGCAGCTCTTTGAGGGTGGGATCCGCGTCCCTTTCGTCATGCAGTGGAAGGGACGCATCCCCGCTGGCCAG
>JBJSWM010000611.1:0-2816 GCA_046085865.1 Pirellulaceae bacterium | reverse complement strand
GCCACGCTTGCCCTCCTTCCCAGGTCATCCACCATCTGGCGATGGTGGCTACGTAGAAAATGCATGCCACCTCTTTGGTAGCCACCGCGGCCACGCGGTGGATGGCTTCGTTTGCGCTTCTTCCCAAGTCATCCACCATCTGGCGTTTGATGGCTACGTAGAAAATGCATGCAACCTCTTTGGTAGCCACTGCGGCCACGCTTGCCCTCCTTCCCAGGTCATCCACCATCTGGCGATGGTGGCTACGTAGAAAATGCATGCCACCTCTTTGGTAGCTACCGCGGCCACGCGGTGGATGGCTTTGCAAGATCGCCTTCCCCATCCCATCCACGATCTGGCGATGGATGGCTATGGGGAGGGCGAGAAAAGAGGTCACCCCGCTACCGATCCACTAGCGAGCGACCGAGAGTGGCTGGCTGGGAGCGATTCGTTGCAGGCTACGGTAAAGTCGATCGGCATCGACGAAGTAATCTGGATGCTTGAAGGCATCTTGATTGAGCAGCCCTTGCATCCGAAGGATCGCTTCGCGGATCGCCGTCGATCGCTGGTCGCCACGCGAAGCCCGCTGCAGCTGCTCCCAGGCTACCGATAGCTGTTGGCTCAAAAGACCAGCATTGCCTATCTCCGGGCTGCTGGAATGATCTAGTCGGTCGAGAAGGTGCGTCAGTTGAATTCCGACTTGAAAAAGCTGCCATCCGCCGGGCAATTCCCGAAACCAGGAAACTTCGGTGGAAGGGAACGGCAGGGACTCCTCGAACCGATTCGGTCCGCCCCCCAATCTCCTGACGATGGCTCCCGAAATTCCGTTCGCCCCTGGCCGCTTCGGCAGGTTCTCTTCAAGAGGAAGGATCACCGAGAAGATTTGGCTGCCACTTAGGTCCTCTTCCCGATCATCGTTCTCGACGCTTCCCCTGTTGGCGCCCCAGTCGCTGTTGTTGCGGTGGGAATCGGGTATCGATCCCAACACCAACGACTCCGCTTCCTCTTGGTGGCTCCATGCGTCGATCTGAAACGCATAGGCATCTTCCATGTGGCATCCGTCCATCCGCCAGAAAGTGATGGCATTCTCTTCCTTCATCCACTGGCACATGGGGCAATCGCAGCTGAACCAATCTTGCTGATCGACCGGTACCGCATCGGGCAATCGCCTCCTCTCCCGCTCGATCACCTCCCTAGGGGATCGATCCAGGAGATGGGGCTGCGGATCTTCCATCCAGCACCTCTGCAACTGCTCCATCCATCGCGCCAAACCCTCCACCGACTTGGATTCCACCTCCAAACTGGGCGAAGAAGAGTACGGCTCTCTCTTCCCATCTTCCTGCTCCAGTTCTTGAAGCGACCCCTCGATCCAGTGCCATCCAAGCTCCAGAAGGCAGCGAACCAAGTCGTAGTAAAGAATCCATTCGTTGGATCCAAAAAGCGCTTCTCGGAATGCCCGCGAGGCGCGAGGAACCGATGCGGGTGGACGGGTGGTGGCCGACCAAGCGATCTGACGGTCCTCCATCATGGAATCGACCGAACCGATCGCATCGGTCATCACCTGGCGGGGGCTTCGGCATCCCAAATCCTCTCGCCTTCGCAACAGCCACTTCTGGTGGATCAGCGAAATCGCTTCTTCCTTCTGTTGTGACCCAGCCACCACGCCTTCGACATCGTTGCTTTCTTCCATCGGACTAGGCGACGATTGCCGGCCATTCGTCGAAAGATTCCAAAGTTCTTCGGCGAGAAATTGCCGCATCGCCGAGCCGTAGAGAATGCGTCGCAACGAGGGGACAGGATCTTGAGCTGCCAGAGCCCTTCGCTGGCGCACCGTCTTGTCCCAATGATGGCTTCCGATCCTCACTTCCCAGCGGGGATCGATGTGGTAGGGAAGCCGTACGGGCCGATCTTGCCCCACCCGATCGACCAGAACGGCTCCCGCCCGAAGCATTTTCAGGCCATCGTCGATTCGATCCCGTTGCTTTGCGTTACCTGGGCGCTGCACCGACTCCCCGCAAGACTCAACCCACAGTCGGCTGACAACCACCACTCGCCCCGGCAAATCGATCGCCAGATCGCAACCACTGGGATCGATCCTCGCCGTTTGAATCTGCATTCCCAATGACTCCAGCCCCAACACCCCTTTCCCCGCCATGTCCGGTTCGCAACTTGGCTCCGCCCGCAAGTGCGCTATGGCCGCTTCCACTTCCTCCATCGATTCCGGGTCGGCCGAAAGAGCCGCCAGCAACAGCCATGCGTCTTCCTGGTCGATGACCCCCGACAGCGTCTGCGACTCATCGGCCACCAGAGCATAAATCCTGGTCTCCCGCTGAAGCACTTGCCGCCGGGTATCGAAGGAGCGCACCGGCTTGTTCATTCCAAGCGACTCTTGGAGTTCCGCTCGCCCTAATTTGGATCGCTCAGTGCCTGCCGACTTCCGCAGAGCCATCCTTTTTGCTGGGGCCATCTTTTTTCCTAGTCCCATTCTGTTGCTTGCCATCCTGTTGCGTGCCATCGATCGCGACTCCCTTTGAGCAATTCCTAGATCGATCGGCGCCGGCGATCCCTGCGCGACGTCAACCGGTTCCCGATCACCGCGATCGGGCGGGGCGTAGTGACCCCTTTGGTGCGAATGGTTCATTCGGCTCCCGTAAGTCGTTACCTCACGGACGAACAGTTTTAGGGAGTGAACGAACCGGTGTACATGGTAGTGATTAGTGAAACTTTGTCAATTTTTCTGTCCAGTGGATGGGTGATCGCTGGATCGAACCAGAATCGGGCTGGGACTGGGTGGTATGGTGGTTCCGACGACTTGGCTTGTGGGTTGGTCCGGCGCT
>JBJSWM010000610.1:0-3703 GCA_046085865.1 Pirellulaceae bacterium | reverse complement strand
GATCGGGCATGAAGCCGCCAGGAAGAAGGACGCCATCGAAGTCCATCGGATCGACCGATGCAATCGCGGTATCGGAAACACAAGGGTAGCCGTGCTTGCCAGCGTATCGAACTCCTGCCTGCGGACCGGCTACCACCATCTGTGCCCCTGCTTCCTCAAGCCGCAGTTTGGGATACCACAGTTCCAGATCCTCGTAGATCTCTCCCACAAACGCCAAGAATTTCAATCCCTCCACGCCACTTGAATCGCTCATGGTTGCCCCCCTCTTTCGATGCTTGTCTGTTTCGGTTAGTGCAATAATTTTGGGCGGCCGGGCAGGGTAGCTTGTTCCAATCTACAAACCCGCACACGCTTTCGTTTGTTTGCACGGTGCAAGTATAAGTAGCTTCTCGATGCTGTCAGCCACCGATCTTCCTACAGCTTGGGAAGCATCGCCCCAGGTTGGTCGATTCCAAACGATCCTGGAGCCTGAGAAGCTTGACGCTCCCCGCGGGGTCTGTCACGATGCACCAGGTAGTTTTTCCCGGTCGCCGCCACACTCCCTTTTGTGCATTGGGGTTGACCGCATCTGTTTCATCCTGCCTTGAAGGATCCCCTCCATGTCGCCTTTCGACTCTCCGTCCCGACGCCGTTTTCTTGGCAGTTCTCTTGCAGTGGCTGCAGCCGCAAGGATGGCGATTCCGGCGCGTGCGGCCGTGGCGGAAGAAAAGCCGTACCTGCCGATCTACAAGACACTCAAGTGGGGCATGATTGGGGTTCCAGGCAACGTCACCGATAAGTTCCGCGCTGCGAAAGAAGCTGGCTTCGACGGTGTCGAACTCGATAGCCCTGGTGTCGACGTCAAGGCGGTTCGCGAAGCGATCGACGCGACTGGATTGCCAGTCGATGGGACCGTCTGCTCCACCCACTGGGGTATTCGCCATTCCAGCCCCGACGCCGGAACTCGAGCCCAGGCGCTCCAGGACCTGGAGACCGCGATTCGCCAAACTCATGCGGTTGGAGGGCACACGGTGCTGCTGGTCGTGGGTAAGGGGGAAGATGGCCCCGAAAATGAAATCTGGCCACGTTCGATCGAAAATATCCGCAAGGCCCTGCCGCTTGCCGGTCAACTGGGGATCTACATCGCGATTGAAAATGTCTGGAATCAATTCCTTTACGACCATGGGGGTCCCAGCAATCAGTCCGCAGAGAAGTATGCCAAATACGTCGACGAATTTGATTCCCCCTGGGTTGGGATGCAATTTGACCTGGGCAATCATTGGAAGTACGGCGATGTGGCCGAGTGGGTACGAACGCTGGGTAAGCGGATCGTGAAGCTGGATATTAAGGGATTTTCACGCGCCAAGGATGGCTTCACACCCAATGTGACCGGGGGCGATATCGATTGGGCATCCGTTCGTTCGGCGCTTCGCGAGATCGGATTTACAGGCTGGTGTGCTGCCGAAGTCAGTGGCGGTGATCTCAAGCATCTGACGCAGATCGCGAAGGAAATCGACGAAGCGATGGGGATCCCCGCCAAGTCGTAGGCCGCAGTCGCAATTGGCAGTACCTGTTCCAGACCTCCAGGCATGGAACAGGATGCGACGAAGAATCGGCGTGGCAAACCTCTTGCTGTTCACCCGCTGGAACGGCTCATCAGTGGCGGCATGACCGATGCCGCCACTTGAAGCTCATGATGGAAGATAAGAATTCCATCCCATCGATGTGGGCTCCCTAACAAGGCATCACCCTGCCTTCACTCCTCTTCTGCCTTCCCCTCTGGGAGGAAGAAAGAGAGAACGAAGTTGATCGCAAACAGAATCGTCGCGATCCCGGCGGCCACATAGGCAGTTTTTTGCGGAACCGAATCTCCTGGGATCATCGATAGACCGGCGATGTACTGCGTGATGCCGGCAAAACAGGTACCGATCATTCGGCCGCCGATATTGGCTGCGAAGCTTTCGCCGGTGCCACGAAGATGCAAGGGGAAGGCATGGGGCAGGTAGTTCCCCCAGAAGCTGAACTGAGCCACAGTGAAAAAGCCCGCAAGAAAGATTCCCAGCCCAAGCCACGAAATGCTGAGGTCATGAAAGCCTGGGATCCAGCTGATGTCGAGCGTGAAGAAGGTCTGTTCTTTGCCTTGTGCAAATGCCCAGAAGATCATCGGCATCAAGATCAGCCCCGGAATGAGAAACAGCTGCAACAGACGCTTTCGCACCAGAATCACCGTGCAGAGAGCGGCCAGGGCGAAACGACCGAATAGCCCTCCCAGCTCCTGGCTCTTCGTGTACTCCGCTGCCTTGGCTTGTCGAATCCGGCCGGCCAGCTGTCCAGCCGTCTTTTCATCTTTTCCTTCCGTCGCCTTGGCGATCTGTGCCTTGACGGCATCGATCCCAGGAACCACCTGTGGCATCTGCTGGATAGCTCCAAATGCGACTCCATAGCTGGCGGCGAACATGGCGGTCGTCAGTAAGGTCGTCTTCCGAAGCTCGGGCGAAAAAAGCTCCTTAATGCTCGGCCTCTTCAACGTTCCCGCGGCTCGCCTCTGCGACCACTTGGGGGACTCAGGCAAAAAAGGCCGAATCAAAATCAGTGGAATCGCCGGAATCAAGCCGCTCATCAGGGTATAGCGCCACGGAGCATGAGGATCCTTGATCGTCCCGCCAAAGAAATTCAGAAACTCGGGCAGTTGGATCGCCGGCAGCGATTTCTTCGACGCATACTGAACGGCCAGAGCAAAGGCGATCGCCACCATCAGCCCTCCAATCGAACTGAAGGCCTGCGTGTAGCCAAGAACTTTTTCGCGCTGCTTGGGGTCGTCGAACAATTCCGCGAGCCAGGCGACCGCTGCGACGAACTCGACGCAAACACCGATGAAGGTGGTCGTTCGAAAAAACAAGAGCATCGGGAGGCTGGTCGAAAACCCGGCGGCAAACGCGCTGAAGGCATACAGCAAGATGCTCCAGGTGAGTATCCGCCGCCGTCCAAAGCGGTCGGTTAGGTAACCCCCAAGCAATCCAAAGATGCCGCCGAAGACGGCAGGGACATAGAATAAAAGAGAGAACCAAAATTTGAACTTGTCGGTTCCCGGCGTGATCCCAGCAATCTCCTGCAATGCGGGCCCAACCACCAGCGGCAACATCAGCAGTTCGTAGATATCGAATGCAAAGCCGATCGCCGCAATGATACAAATAAGCCAGATGACGCGAGACGACAACGGCGGCTGGGAAGCGGCACTGACACTGGCGTTGGAGGACATAGGCAGGATCCTAAGCGGAGGTTGCTGGAGTAGCTGTCAGCCGAAATTGTAGTCGAAGTGCGACGTTCGGTTGAACACCCGTTTCCTGGCTCACCTGATCCAGGAAAAGTTGAAAAGAGCCAAAGGGAGCGGTTTTAACGGATGATCGGCCGGTTTGCACCAAGTCCCACCGGTGCTCAGCACCTTGGCAATGCGCGGACTTTTTTACTGACGTGGCTGTCGACGAGATCCCAAAATGGGCAATTGCTGCTGCGCATCGAAGATCTTGATACCCCGCGCGTCAAATCGTGGGCCAGCGATCAGATCCTGGATGACCTCGCATGGCTTGGGCTCTCCTGGGATGCTGGCGATCACGGGGATGGCACACTCCGCGATCACCTGCTGCAGACGGCGCGTACGGAGCGGCATCGCGAAGTGCTTGGGAAATTGATCGCCAGGGAACTGGTCTATCCATGCACTTGCACC
>JBJSWM010000609.1:0-2110 GCA_046085865.1 Pirellulaceae bacterium | reverse complement strand
GGTCGCTACTGGTTTCGGACTGCGGGGGCCGAGCCACGAAATTACAGCTGCTGGCTAGCGGCCGCCATCTTGGATCTTCACCGCGTTCATCCCGACCGCGAATTCTTGATCGATTTGCTGGATGACCTGCTGAAAAATCATCAGGGCTGGGTCGACCGACACTGGTCTGAAAGCGAAGGGATGTTCTGGCAGACTGGTCACGACGACGGCATGGAACTGAACATCAACAGTCGGCAGACCTCCGATCCCCTGCGAGGTGCTCCAGGATTCCGCCCCACCCTCAATTCGTATCTCTACGCGGATGCCTTGGCGATTGCTACGGTGTGCGACTGGGCCGGTCGCACTGATCAGGCAGATGCATTGCGCCAACAAGCCGCCAGGGTCCGATCGAACATCCAGCAGCGACTCTGGGATCCCGACCGCTCCTTCTTCCTCCAAAGATTCCTGCGCGACGAAAAACACGATGGCAACACCATCCAGGCCGGTTCATTCACCCACCAGACTGGCCGGTTCGCTGGAAGCCCCCATGGCCGCGAGTTGATCGGCTACGTGCCCTGGCAGTTTTCGATCCCCGAGCCAGGTAAGGGATATGAAGATGCTTGGCGATTCCTGGTTGACCCAGAGTACTTCCAGGCCCCCTTTGGCCCACGAAGCGTCGAACTCCACGATCCGATGTACCTACTCTCCAAATCGTGCTGTTTCTGGTCGGGCCAGTCCTGGCCCTATGCCACCGCTCAAACCCTTCAGGCCATGGCCAATGTGCTCCGACAATACGACCCGCAGATGATCGATGCCGAAGACTACCGCATGCTGCTTCGCACCTACGCGAAGACTCATCGAAAAAATGGGAAGCCCTATCTAGCCGAAGCATGCCATCCAGACACCGGATCTTGGGAAGGGCATGACGGCTACAACCACAGCGAGCATTATTTTCACAGCTGCTATGTCGACCTGATTCTCTCCGATCTCATCGGAATCCTCCCCGAGGAAGACGCGATCGCCCTCCATCCGCTTGCTGATCCCCAATGGGACTGGTGGGCTGTCGACAACCTGGTGGTCCACGGTCATCAATGGTCGATTCTGTGGGACCGCGATGGAACTCGTTACGGCAAAGGGAAGGGATGGCAAGTCTTTCGAGACGGCAAGTTGGTCCATCGCAGCGACCGCGTGGAACCGATCCGGCTAGATGCCACCGCCCCTGCTGCGGATGCGAAAGCCCCAAAGCCAATTCGTCCAATCAACGTTGCCGTCAACAACTCCCTCAGCCCCTTCCCTGAAGTCACCGTCAGCAGTTCTGCGGCAGGGACCCGGGCCAACGATCTGAACGATGGCAACTACTGGTACCTGCAGCATCCGCCCAATCGATGGGCAAGCGATCCGGCTCAAAAGGACCAAGCCGCTTGGTTGCAGATCGATTTTGGGATGCCGCGCGCCTTCGAGACAGTGGGGCTGTACCTGCTGGACGACGGTCCCGATCAACCGATCCAAGCGCCAGCCGAAGTGCGAGTGGAGATTCAATCGGCCTCAGGACAGTGGCAGGTTGCTGCCACCCAAGTTGCCCCCTCCGATTCCTCCTGGGGCCATCGACCTCTGTGGATCGAACTGGGACCCCAGCGAGCCCAAAGGGTGAGAATCTCGCTAACCCCCAGGCCAGGCCAGCAAGTCGGTATTTCGGAGGTGGAGTGCTGGAGCCGCTCGGGGGAAGCATGGTCTCCAGCCCCTGGTCGCCCAGGAAATCTGGCGGTCCGTGTCGAGGGAGCCGAGTTCCCCAAAATCTCTGCCTCCTTCACGTCGCCCTACGACCGCGCCGAACAGGCGATCGACGGTCTTTATAGCCTCGACGCAAAACCCCACAATCGATGGACCAGTTGGTCGTCCAAGACCCCCAGCGACTGGCTGGAAATCGACTTCGGCGCGCCAAAACTGATCGCTCGGATGGAGCTCTATTTCTATGACGATCGCGGAGGTGTGCAGCCCCCCGAATCGTTTCTGCTGGAAGGCTGGATCGATGGTGCCTGGCAGCCGCTAAAGGAACGCGACCGTACCCCTCGCTCGCCTTCGGGTGGCCGATCCAACCAGGTCCTTCTGGAACCAGTCACCCTCTCCAAAG
>JBJSWM010000608.1:0-10260 GCA_046085865.1 Pirellulaceae bacterium | reverse complement strand
CCTCCAACCAAAGGCTCTTTGCTGAGGTGGTGGAACGCGAGGGATCGCCAATCGATTACCTACTTTTTGCCACTCTCACTAGCGGCACCACCAAAAACAATGGTTCCTCCCAAAGGGACTACCTTCTGACTTTGGAACTGGTCGATCTCCACACGGGAACCTACCAGAAGGAAATGGCGGAAGTAAGAAAAGGGTACCACAAGAACATTCTCGGGCGATGGCTTCATTCCGGACGTGGTGGATCCTAAGCGTGGGCGCACCCCCGCCGTGGCTGCTTGGTAAGCATCGTTCGATCGCGAGCATCTGGCGGACAAAGTTCCGCGAAGGCCACTCTTTGAAGCGGCAGACCAACAAGTCGCAACCTGCGATATGGCCGTGGCTGGCGTTCCTGTTTCTCCTTTCCAGTGGATGTTCCAGCCATTGGATGCGGCTGTCGCAGCCGCGACGCCAATTTTACGACGGCCGGATCTCCGAAGCCCGTCAGAGCCTGGAGAAGATGGCCAGTTCCTGGCGGCGCGACCGCGATGTGGCGGCTCTCGATCTGGCGATGGTGGAGCTCTTCTCGGGAAACCCTGGGGAGGCAGAGCGAAAGCTGCGGATGGTTCGCGATCGCTTTGACGCACTGGAAGGCCCGCAGCTGGCCGCCTCCACAGTCGCCCTCTGGACCGATGACCAAGTTCGCGCCTACGCGGGAGAGGATTACGAGAAAATCTTTCTCCACTGCTTCCTCACCCTAGCCAATCTTCTGGACGATGGAGAGGATGTCGAAGCCTACTCGCTGCAGACCGATCAGAAGCAGCAGCAATTGGCAATGGCAGCTGCCAAGAAACTGGGGGACCAGGAAGAAGAGCGTTATCGAGAAATCCCCTGCGCTGCGTACCTCCGCGGGATCTTCAAGGAGTCGACGCATCGGGATTACGAAGAAGCCGCTGCCTGCTATCGCAAGGTGGCAGATCAACTTGGAGATGCTCCGCCGCTGATGGAAGATCTCCATAGGGCCACTTCAGGCGTCCACAGCCGAAGGGGCCATGGCGTCTTCTATCTTTTCGCACTCGTCGGCCACGGTCCATACAAAGTCGAGCAGAAGGAGCATGCCACCAGCGATGCGCTTTTGGTAGCCGATCGCGTGCTCTCAGCCATCGGCCCCCACACGTTGCCACCAACACTAGCGCCGATCAAGATCACCGCCATCGCCTCGCCATCCCAATCGGTCGATTGCATTGGAGTGGCCGTCAATCGCAACTACCAAGGCGAAACCTGGACGATCACCGACTTCCAGCAGATCGCTTCGGAACTCTACGAGGTGAAGCGGAAAGAACTGATGGCCCGTGCCGTGGTCCGGCGAGTCCTCAAGAAAGCCACCGTCTACACCGCCAAGGAGGCGCTTGGGGGAACCGATGGCGTCACCAGCCTGATGATGGATGGTGCCGGAGTCTTGTGGGAGGCGGCTGAACAGGCGGACACACGCTGCTGGGGACTGTTGCCCAGCCAACTCCAGGTGCTGCGAATCGAACTCCCTGAAGGCATCCACACCATTCGACTGCTCCCGCTGCGAAACGGTCAGATCCAAGGAACTCCAGTCGACCATTCGATCGCCATCGGCGATGGACTCAACACCTACGGAATCGTCTATTTTCCAGATGGAAATGCGATCGGCGGATTTCATGCCACGCTGCCTGGGGGTGGTAGCGACTCTCCTCCAGTGCCTCCCAATCCATAACAGCCCTTCTCGCAGTGGCTCCTCCCTTCTCTTTGGAACGCTGCATCCAGCCAACGGGCAGCGCTTCCCGCTACAATTGCGGCTGGATTCCAGAAAGTGGCAGGGGGTCAAGAGAAGGAGCGACGAACGATGAATCCTCGAGCACGGAAACTCTTCCTAGTGCGTCACGATACGCTCGGCTGGATATGCCTTGGTGTGATCCTGGCAGCGTTCGATGCGTCGGCCCTGGGGCAGGATGCGAATGCCCCACAGCAAGAACGCCCCGTAGCGCGTCTTTCGACTCCTTGGACCAACCAAGTCGATCGAACCAACCCTCATCCGGAGTACCCCCGCCCGCAGTTGGAACGCTTGACGGATGAGAAAGGCGAAGTCTGCTGGATTCATTTGAATGGACTCTGGGATTATCAGATCACCGACAAGGAGGCATCCGAACCTAGCCAATGGGAAGGACAAATCCTCGTCCCTTTCCCGATCGAAAGTCAGTTATCCGGCGTTCGGCGATGGGTCAGCCCCCAACAATCGCTCTGGTACCACCGCTCCTTCACCGCCCCGCCGCCACGCGACGGACAGCGACTGCTGTTGCACCTAGGAGCCTGCGACTGGGAGACAACCGTCTGGGTGGATGGCAAACGGGTTGGCAGTCATCGCGGTGGCTACGACCCATTTACATTGGACATCACCCAGTCGCTTCAGGACCAGGAGGAGCATCGGCTGGTGATTCGGGCGTGGGACCCCGCCGACTCCGCTTCCCAACCCCGCGGCAAGCAGGTGCGTCGCCCGGAAGGGATCTGGTACACCGCGGTAACGGGCATCTGGCAAACGGTCTGGTTGGAGCGGGTGCCGGTCAGCCATATCAGCCGACTGAAGATCATTCCCGATGCGGCATCGAAAAGCTTTCAACTGTCGGTCGATTGCCAGGGAACCCAACTTGAACAGCCGAAGATTCGAGTCAGCCTAGAAGGACTTCGACTCCGCGACCAGCGGCACGATCTGCCAGCAGGACCGATCGCCATCGAAGGCAAACCCGATCAGCCGCTACGCCTAGCGATCCCCAACGCCAAGCTCTGGACCCCCGATGAACCTTGGTTGTACGAGTTTTCGGTCGAACTGTGGGAAGGATCCAAGAGGGTAGACCGTATCGGTAGTTATGTAGGAATCCGTTCGATCTCGATGGGCCGCGATGACGAAGGCAAACCTCGCATGCTGCTCAATGGAACTCCACTCTTCCAATACGGGCCGTTAGATCAAGGTTGGTGGCCCGATGGGCTCTATACCGCCCCAACCGACGAAGCGCTTCAATACGATATCGACGTCACGAAGCGACTGGGCTTCAACATGGCTCGCAAGCACGTCAAAGTGGAACCCTCTCGATGGTATGCGCACTGCGATCGCCAGGGCCTGCTTGTCTGGCAGGATTTCCCCAGCGGTTTTCGGACCGGCAGCAATGAGGCGATTGGAGATGGAGCCCCCGATCCCGCCTGGAGCGACGAACAGCATCAGCAGTTCATGACCGAACTGGAAGCGATGATCAACCATCTCCACAACCACCCTTCCATCGTGGTGTGGGTCCCGTTCAATGAGGGCTGGGGGCAGCATCAGACCAACGAAGTGCTTGCCCAGACAAAAAGTTGGGATCCCACTCGACTGATCGATGGTCCCAGCGGCTGGACGGATCGAGGGCAAGGAGACCTTTGGGACATGCACCGCTATCCGGGCCCCGATATGTTCCCCGTCACACCCAATCGTGTTTCGGTGCTTGGCGAATTCGGAGGTTTGGGGCTACCCCTGGAGGACCATACGTGGCTCGACAAAAACAACTGGGGCTATCGCACCTTCAACGACCGTCCATCGCTTCAGGAGGGATACGAGCAGTTGGTGACGCAGCTGCCAAGTCTCATCGGTCGTGGACTGGCAGCGGCTGTATACACCCAGACCACTGACGTCGAAATCGAGGTCAATGGACTGATGACCTACGATCGGCGGAGGATCAAGTACGATCCAGCACGCTTAGCAAGCCTCCATCAGCAACTCTACCTGCCGCCTCCTCGCGAAGTCATCCTCGTACCAGCCAGCGGCCCAGGAACCTCCGATCCAGCGGCCCAGCGATGGCGTTACACCTTCGAAAAGCCCCAGGAAGGTTGGGAGAAAGCAGAGTTTCGGGACGAATCGTGGAACGAAGGGCCCGCCGGCTTCGGGGCGCTCAATCCCCCCGGCTCCCGCGTGCGAACGACTTGGGATACTCCTGACATCTGGCTTCGAAAAACGATGCGGCTGGAACCAGGGAAGAGGCAGGGAACGCTGGCCCTTTGGATTCACCACGACGAAGACACCGAGGTCTACGTCAATGGAAACAAAATCTTAGAACTCAAGGGGTACACCGTCGCCTACAAATTAGTACCGCTCACCCCCAATCAAGCGGCAGCCTTCCGCGAGGGCGACAATCAGATCGCCTTGCATTGCCACCAGACTGGCGGCGGGCAATACCTGGATATGGGAATTGTCGAGCTGATTCCAACGACGGATCGATGAATCTGGGACGAGGGACAATGAGGATGGACGATCAGGCGCAACCGGTTTCCCTGCGACGACTGGGTGAGGACCAACTGGAGATCACTTGGAGCGACCAGCGGGTGCAGCAACTCAGGATCACCGCGCTGCGTCAGGCCTGCCCCTGCGCGGCTTGCAAGGAGAAGAAAAAAGGCACTGGATCGCCCCCAAGCCTCTGCCTCCCTGTGCTATCGGCCGCGGAAGCTCAACCCTTGCGCCTTCTGCAAATGACCCCGGTCGGCAACTACGCCTACCATTTGCGATTTTCGGACCAGCACGATTCGGGGATCTACAGTTTCGCGCTGCTGCGTTCGCTGGATGACCGTCCCCAGAACGCGTTGGGATGATGTCGCCGCCCAAGGAATCGGAAGTCGGCATCCCGACGCGCCGTCAGTAGCCTCCCAGATCGGCCGCCTGAAAGGCAATCGCAGGCAGCCCCAACTGAGATCGACAGGAATCGAGAATCGACTGGGTGCGACTTGTCCCGCAACGCGTGGCACCCAGTTGACGTACTTCCTTGAGGCTCTCAAAATCCTTGACCCCACCTGCGGCTTTCACTTGGACTGCTGCTGGTGTAGCCTGCCGCATCAATCTCAGGTCTTCCATCGTCGCTCCACCGGTCCCATAACCGGTCGACGTTTTGACCCAGTCGACTCCCAGTTCGCCGCAGATCTGGCATAGCCGGATCTTATGTGAGTCCTGTAGATAGCAGTTTTCGAAGATGACTTTGAGTTTTCGCCCTGCAGCATGCGTTGGCTCCAACACCGCCTCGATCTCGCGCCGCACCTCGGTCCATTGTCCGCTGAGAACCTGGCTGATATTGACGACCATATCGAGTTCCTGCCCACCGTCGGCGATCGCCTGAATCGCCTCCAATCGCTTGATCTGCGGCGTATGGCCACCGTGAGGAAAGCCGATCGTGGTGCTGGGGAGCACTCCGGTTCCTTCCAGCATCTGACTGCAGCGTTGCAGAAAGTAGGGGAGGATGCAGACGCTGGCGACATCGTAGGCGATGGCCAGACGACATCCCAGTTCCAGTTCGGACGCCGTCAGCATCGGTTGCAACAGAGAATGGTCGATCATCTTCGAATAGTCGAGGTAGGTCTCAGACACTTTAGCTCCTTTGGAAGCAGAACGCCTGCTGGATGGTTTGGCACCGACGAAACCAACTGCCGTCGTCAGAAAAGCGACTCGATCGGTCTCCCCTCCTCTAGGATGGCGAAAGGCCTTCCCTGCCCATCGGTGGCTTGGAGGTTGGTCACTCCCATCGCGTGATAGACCGTCTTGACAATGTCGGCGGGCGATACTGGATTGAGGGCGGGGTATTCGCCAAGACGATCGCTGCTTCCGTATACCTGGCCTCCTCGAATACCGCCACCCGCCAGCACGTCGGTCAGGCAATGGGTCCAGTGGTCACGCCCCGCGCCGGAGGGCCCGCCGCTTCGAGGATCTCCGATCTTCGGCTTGCGCCCCATCTCGCTGGTGACCAGCACCAAGGTCTCCTCCAGCAAATGGCGGTTGGCCAAGTCTTCGATCAACGCCGAAAAACCACGATCGAACTCCGGCAGCAGATCCTCCTTGAGGCACTCAAAGTTATTGCCGTGGGTATCCCAACCTCCTCCGCTGGCGCACTTCCTTTGCTCTGCTTGCTTCTCATCCCCCATCCAGAAAACTGCAATAAATGGGACCCCCGCCTCCACCAACCGGCGAGCCATCAACAGACTCATTCCGTTGACACTCTTGCCATACCGCTCCAATACCGACTCGGGTTCCTTGGTCAAATCCATTGCCGCCGTCGTGCTGCTGGAGAGCAGCAACTGCATCGCTCTCTCCTGCTGCTGATGCCAAAGATTCCCGGAGGTCTGATGATCCAGTTGGCGACGGATACGATCGAGCCGTTGGCTGAGCGATTTTCGGTCGAGCAGTCGTTGGGGTGTGACAGGCCCCTCCAAAGTCAGCGACGGAGTGCGAAACTCCATCGGTGACTGATGGCTGCTTCGCACCACGAGGGGATCGTGAGCCACTCCTAGCCGACCGGCGAACTGCCCTGGCCGAGTGTACATCGGAGCTCCCGGAATCTCCGGCAAGGTGATCGCGTTGGTCAGCTGACGATGCGGTGGACGTCGAGCGTCGATGACCGAGCCGAAGAAGGGGTAGTCGTCCGCATAGGGTTTACGGTCGTTCCCCTGCGACAGGAAGGTGGGGTCGGGGATCTGGCCGGTCAGGTGGTAGTAGTAACCTGCGTGGTGATCGTTGGTGCTGACCGATCCTCCGACGCCAGGTACCAATGCCAGGTGGTGAGCCTGCTTGCCCAACATCGGCAGGTGCTCGCATAGCCATAGTCCGGGAGCCGAAGTGGCTCGGGGTTCAAATGGCCCCCGATACTCCAACGGCGCCATTGGCTTCATGTCCCACATATCCAGGTGCGACGCCCCACCACTGAGGAAAAAGAGAATCGTCGACTTGGCCCTGCCGGTACCCGACGAACCGGAAGATGCCATCGCTGGTCCAGTGGCACCGCCGCTCAGCCCAAGAGCCGACACGCTGGCGGCTGCCTTGAGGAAAACCCTTCGCGAGTGACAGGAACTGTCGGGCAGCCAACGCGCAAGCATCCCAGAACCTCCTGGTGGCATCGTATTCGCACAGCCGCGACGCTCTCGACCACGAATCCACTCCTAGCGTCTCCCAGGCGGCTGTCGCACGGCGACTCTCCCCAACAGTATACCCGATACCAGAATTGGCTTCGGCAGAAATAAATCCGCTAGAAATCTTGCCTGGACGGGATGGTAGCGGGGGCTTTCGGCGGCGAGGGAGGAGGTGCCTTGTCTGGTTTTCCCTTTCGGAAAGGAAGCTGAAAGAAATCGAATGGCATCTTCGGTAACTCCAGAGGCAACGCCGATTCCTGTGGTGACTCCGGGATCTTCACTAGATCGATCTGTCCCAACAGAATCAATTGGTCAGGAAGCTGCGTCAGATGCACCTGGGCTCCACCGAACCACTGGGTCCAAGGCGCCTGATAGGAATCGGGCGCAACCTTGCGATCCAATGCATTGCCCGATGCTTGAGTACTTGTCCAACGTTGCATCCCACCGACGGCGGCCAGTTCGTACTGGCCGCCCATAGGACAGCGCAGCTTTGCATCCAGCAGCCTTTCTGCTACCTCTCTGGAGCGAGCGGGGGGGACTCCCAATTGCTGCTGAATGCTGTCGGTCAGCATACTGTTCCCCTCGCTGGCGCGGCGGACTCGCTGATACCACCAAGAAGCGATCCAGGACGCGATCTGGCTGCGGTGCAGCGGCCCTACAAACAGACGCACCTGCGCGGGATCCTCCGCAGGCTGGGGGCGCATTGCTGCAATGCATCGTTCCAGCACCTGGCGATCGAAACTGAGCAGACTGAATCCGGCCCCTTGCCAGCGCCACATCCCGATCAGCAACTTCGAGAAACCAAGAGAATCGGGCGGCCCACCTCCCATCCCCCAGGGCAATCGATCCAGCCAGCCTGTTTCTGGCCAAGCCCCCAGGTAGATCGGAAGCGATTTGAGAATCCAGAGCGAGCTGAGTAGACCGCGATCGGACCGAAAAGGGGGTGGTCGATGATCTTGAATTCCCAGGATCAACGTGTGGCTGCTTGGACTATGTCGAGCCAATGGGTCGTCGACGACTTGGATCTGAGCATGAACGACATCGGCCTCCGGACGGATCACTTGAAGAGGGCTGGCGGGTGCCAGGATGGTAGCAAACCAACCCCATTTCTCCTTTCCGAACGGCGCCACATACGCCTCGACCGCAATCCGCTCCTGCACCTGATCTTCCGGGTGCTTGTAGCGCCGCATGCGGAAGACCAATGGATCGGTCTGTCGCCAGTCGTTCTGATAGAAATCGGCCTGCTTCCGATAATGGTCCGACTCCTCTTTGGTCACCCTGCCAACCTCCATGTCGGCAATCGGAAGAAAATGCCCCACCCCCCCTCGCTCTGGATCGACCCACCGATCACCTAAAGTCAAAACGCGTCCCACCCCATCCACGCTCGAAAAAGACTCGGGCAACAGCCTGAGCCGAACCAAAGCGTCCAACGAACGGATCGACGCTTCAGGCACTCCCTCCATTCTTGCAACCAGGGAGGCCATGTCAGCGGCCTGCAAGCGAGCACGAGCGGCCAGACGTCGCCTCAATTCGATCTGGGTATGGGGTGAGACGAGACCCCTGAGAAATTCGGGGGAAAAAAAACCGAACAGCACATCCTCCGGACTGGACGGGAGTTGCTCGCGCGCCAATCGGAACACAAGAGACTGCGCAAGTGAGGGACCGCGCCCCTGGGAAACCCGAATGAACCGCTCCACAACCGCCCTGCTGCTGGTGACCAGCAAATGCGAAGCGTCGGACACCATGAACGAACGAACCGAATGATCGGGGGTGGTCAACAGCGAGACGGTTTCTCCTTCGATCTCGACTTGCTCCTCGCGCATTCCACGCGATTGGCCAGCCGCCAGAGCCTCAGCACGATCACGCTCCATCGAACTGCGCAGCAGTCCCATTTGACGAGCCTGGAAGAGGACCCCCAGCGAAGGGCCATCCTGGAAGAAGAGGTCTAGCCCCATCAGCGCGACATCTTCGATCACCGCATCGCCAAACAGTTTGGCAACCATCGTGGTCCGCACCTGCAACCGGTCAGCGATCCGGCTGGATGTCTCATTGTCCAACCCGCGCAGCATCAATGAAGGCAGCAGATCCCCTGCACCCTGCGCCGTCCTTCGCTCGAACCACAGATAGTTGGTGAAGGATCCAAAACGTAGATAAAAACAGTCGATCGGCACATGCTCGGCCATCGGTTCCACCGCTACTTCTTCGCCTCCACCTGCCAGATCGACCGCAAGGTCTTCCCACCGCGGAGCCTCCGGCAAAGGAAGGATAGGCTGCTGCCTGGAATCCACCCCTTCCAGCACCTCTTCTAGAATCACCTCTCGCTGCGATTCAAAACCTGCAATCATCGCCAGCGTCGATGCGACATCCTCTCGGGTTACCCCCGGTATCTTGACCTTCGGTAGCCAACGCTGAGGCGTGCGGGCCATCCGTCTGGAAAGCATGGACAGCAGGTAGCGATCCACCAACCCAGGGTAGTCCTCGCGAGTCAATCTCGACTGCGCCTGATCGACGTAGCTTTGCCACCAATTAGCCACCATCGAATCGTAGGGATCGCTCGCTGTCACCTGTGGCGTCAACTTCATCCGCTGAGTCTGGTCCCCCACCAATTCGAGATGAAGTGGTTCTATGCCACGAAACAAAAAATCGATGCGCAGCTGACTGGGTGGATCGACCGCATCGATCGCCATCCGGATGGCACCACGCAGGCGAGACAATATTCTGCCCTCCCCGGCAACCAGTGGATCGCCCCCTTGACTCCCCTTCGGCGGTAGACTCTCCCAGCTCATCGCCGGATAGAACAGACGACCATCTCGCTCCCGAATCTCAAGCCGATCCATGCGGGAGGTATCGACTACCCCACAAGGCAACCAAATGGTTGCCACGCCAAAAGGACCAGACTGGTGCCATCGAGCCACACCCGAAGCAACGGGGGCTAGGTCAGACTGGGCAGCGACCGGTTCGGCGAGTCCAAATATCATGCCCAGTAGTCCAAACAATCCGAGCAATAGCTGCCTCAGAACCGGTAGCTGCGCCCCTCCTTCTCCCTTGCCCTCGGAACCGCATTGCATACCCACCTCCTGCCCGGTCGCCTCCATGAATCACTCTGCTAAGGATAGCGTCCAAGTGGCAACCGCCAACACACCCGAAGCAAGAGCGCAAATGGTGCCTAGCACCTCCCCTACGCTAGCATTCTCCGCGAAAGGTGGATGGCACCGATTGAATGCTTTCCCTACGCTAGCATTCTCCGCGAAAGGTGGGTGGCACCGATCACGAAAGGTGGGTGGCACCGATTGAATGCTGCACTATCGCGAAAGGTGGGTGGCACCGATCACGAAAGGTGGGTGGCAC
>JBJSWM010000607.1:0-2764 GCA_046085865.1 Pirellulaceae bacterium | reverse complement strand
TCCTCGCGACATCGTCGCATCGAAGCCGCCTTCAGGTCGGTCAGCATGTGCTTGGTGGCAACCGACTCTGGCCATTCCGCCCAATCCAGAAGGCTTTCTCCCAGCACACTTCCCCGCTCGATCGCCTGCTTCGGAACGAGAACCCGAACGGTCTTCACTCCACCCGCACCGCGATTGTTCGCTCCCACCATCCCCTGCGCACCCATGACGGCAATGCCGCCACAGATCAGAGCAAGTAGGGTAACAACAATGCTGCGAACGTTGAACATATGCCTCAATTCCTCTTGAAGCGAGGGTTCAGAACGACCTCAAAAAAACCACCAAATACCTGCCATCGCAATCGCTAACAACGGCCCGAAAGGGATCGCTTTCCAACGACGGTTCGGATCGCGAATTACCTGCGCCACGGCAGACTCTTCGTCCCCGCCAGCCCAGCGGACCACCAGCGACGTAGCGTCAATCGGTGGACCCAGGATCCATATCACCAACGACCAAAGACCCAGAAGGATCACCGCACCCGCAAAGACGTAGACAATCCCCTGTGGCCCCACGATCGCACCACAACCTGCAAGCAACTTCACATCCCCAGCACCGAAACCGCCGCGGAGGAAAGGAAGGAGCCCCAAAAGCACCCCCACAGCGGCCCCCAATGATGCCCAAGCCAACCCAGCCCAACCCCACCGAATGGCCGCAACCACTAAGCCCGCCACTAGCAACGGCACAGTTCCGATATTGGGCAGGCGGTAAGAAATGAAGTCGTACACGGAAAGCACAACAAGCCACGCGGCAAGCACGCAAACCCCAACGGCTTCCCAGGATGCAACGTTCACATCTTCCTCAATTCAAGCAAGAGCAACACGCCGCCCCCCCGATCTCGCTCATCCGCGACCACTAGTCGATCTTGTCTTCAATGGTGTTCATCTGGGTGCTGACCGTCGTACCCAAAGTCGATACCGCAGTGATCGCAA
The DNA here is from genome assembly GCA_046085865.1 of Pirellulaceae bacterium. GTDB lineage: Bacteria > Planctomycetota > Planctomycetia > Pirellulales > Pirellulaceae > JBEISR01. Next base: position 1,796 of record JBJSWM010000607.1, on the reverse strand, counting down.
CCACCGCAATCAGAACCAATAGCAGGGTGTACTCAACCAAGCTGGCACCTTCTTCACGACGCAGGAAATTCTTCCAAGCCTTCGACATCGCAATGCTCCAATCAGAAAAAGAACAACAATGACATTGCTGATACACCACACGGTCTTCAGCAAAGGAACGAAATCCACCTATCGCAAGTGGCGGACCAAACCATCGGGCGACTCACGATTTTCAGGAGAATTTTTAAAAGAGCTTTTGATTGCTAAAATTCGCTGGGGTCTAGCTGCTTTTTTTCGGTGGCTATCGCCCATCGTTTGATTTGGTAAAGCCAAATAGGGCAAACCTGTTTACGGCTGCAAATCAGATCCGACTCAAAATGAGACTGAGACGCAGGAAGGTGTATAGGGAGATGTTTTTCCGTGATCCAGTTGTCCTGAATGGACCGGCAGCGAACTGTCCGCCATTCCAAATGAACCTCCATCGCATCGTGCGACCCGCAGCTTTTCTAGAGGTTCCCCGCACGATCGACTTGATCGTTAATCGCTCGATCCATCCGCCACAGCGGAGGTTTACACTGGCGAAATAGCGGTCGCCATCGCGGCACTTGTCCCCTGCATGTCACCGGAGGTTTACAATCAACTCGCGATACGAAGGTGAAGACTGAAATCGCACGACGACCGCTGGACGGGGACGAAAGAGGCAACCATGAATTCCACACCATCTCCTTGGACAATCCGACATTTGCTGGCACTGACCGTCATCGTTGCGATCGCAATGGCCATCTTTCAAATGTCTGTCACAGGAAATACCTGGGCAGCTTTCGCTTTTCAGGTGCTGCTTGCGGGAGTCGTCCCCATCGTCGCTCTAGCTGCGATCGGTTTTTTGGCAACTCTTTTTGCCGGCCTGGGAGCCTCCCAAGCAAGTGAGGAATCAAGAAAGTCCCCATTTGCTGAAGAACGGCTCCCAGACGCTGTCGCTCGCTCGTCCAGACCCGACGTGGCTGATTAGGAAAGGTTGCACTATGGTGCCGGTTGGTTCCACAGTTCGGAATGGTCGAGCGGAGGGGCAACGTGCTATGCCAGGGAAGCTGGACCTCTGGATGTGGCATTGGGTGTGGCTCTTGCTGGCGCTGGGAGTGCCGGGCAATCTACACGCTCAGCCACCCCCAACTATTCCATGGTGACCACCCCTTCGAACCCTACTCAGATCAGCAACCGCAAATTGGGACCAACCGACGGACTCGATGTGCTGGTCTACGACAATTCGACTTTGGACCAAGGGGCCTTTGTCGTGCGCGTCAAACGGACGGACGGACTTCCGTTCCCCGCCGATGTAGAAATGGAGATCGAGCTCTACGTAAGCCGGTATGGCCCAACAGCAACTACCGTTCAGAAGCTAACGCTTCCTCAGGGAGCGATGGAGAAGTCGATCGCCATTCCAGTTGCCGGACGAAAATACACTTGGGCGGTTTCCTGTTCGGTGCAGGGCAGACGACTGGCTGGCCTTCGAACAGATCGCTGGCAAACGCATGGCAACGCGTCGTCCCCTCAATACCAATCCCATCTGTTCGTGCTCGATTCCAACTGGTGGGATGCACTGGGATGGGAAGGAAACCCCGACCAAATAGAAGCGATGAAACAGGAACTGCAGCAGGAGGCCAGATGGACCAAACCGCTGGGGGAACTTCGAAACTTCAAAGATGCTTCGATGGAACCTTGGAGAGCGGTCAATCGACTCTTCATCACCGAATCGGATCAGTGGGTGACAACTCCCTCTCGAATTCCTAGGAGGTGGATCGACCTAGCCTCCTATCCTC
>JBJSWM010000606.1:0-5822 GCA_046085865.1 Pirellulaceae bacterium | reverse complement strand
GGCGCGGTGGCCAGTGCCCCTGGCTTTCAGAGCCCCGTGTATGCGGTACCGATGATGCCCTCGCCGGTGGTTTCGGCTGCAGGAAATGCGTTGCCTTATGTGCCCGGCACGATCGGATCGGGCCTGTCACCGGCTACCCTTTCCAGCAACACCATCGTCGCGCCCGCAGGTGCATGGACGCCAGCCAATGGCACGGTGATCGATAGCACTTGGAATCCGATTCCGACGGTGGGGCAACCGGCGGCTACCGAGCCTCCGAGGTTCCGAGACGACCAACCGGCTCCCAACAGTTCCAGCCCATTGCTCCCTTCGCAAACGGGACCGCTGGTGATTCCATCGATCGCATCCCCTCAGTCTTCTGTTGCCGATCCATTGTTTCCAAGTCAACCGGACGGTCCAAAGTCGGTTGAAGACAAGGAGTCGGTGGTGATCCCAACTCTGCCTTCGGATGCGCAAGACAGTTCCGAAGGGATGTTCCGACTTCGTCCGTTGGAACCTGCCGAAGGGGCGGGGGCTGCAGGGGCAGAGCCGTCCGATCGGTCTCGAGAGGGGGCTGGTGGAGCCACGGAGGAGCCAGCCAAAGAGAAGTCGTCGGAGGGGGCCAGCGGTGGGCAGTCACAAGACGCAACCGGAGGCAATGCGCCGACGGCGACGTCTGCCAATGGGCAGACAACACGATCCCGAAGCAACCCATGGCGATCGATCGACCCGATTCCTGCTTCCAGCAATCGAACGGCGCCCCAGTGGAATCCTCAACTGATGCAGCCTCGCCGTGCCCCTCCCCCTGCCACCGGTGCACAGCCCATGGCGACGGCTCCCTCAGCACCTTCTGCATCGTTGGTTTCCAATCGGTCGCGATAGGATCGCATGGGGCCAGCCCTCCAAGTTCCGAGGATCGACTGGATCAAAAGAATCACCGCTCCTCTTTTTCGGTCCAACATGGATGATTGCGGGTAGTGATTGATTCACTGCCGCGAGACAAGCAATGCCGGTGGCCACAGCGCCCAGTCACCCTTGCAAGGGGAGGGTGAGATCCATCGCACGCCTTGTATCCGTGGTCCTTGCCCCTACGACTCCAGCCCGCCTAGTCCGGTCGGCCGGACGGATACGACTCCACAGAATTTTCGGATGGAACTCTTTTCTGCATGGGGACGCCACGGCGGGAATCTCCCCTGCCCTCTCATGCCTGAGACCGCCTCTGCCCGCTGGGGTCCCTGGGGTAGTCTGATTCTGCGTGCCCATGTTGCAATGGTGCACTTGTATCCGTACATTCTAATCGGCGTTAGAATATCATGGCCACTATCGCTCCGGCGCAAGTGCGCATGGCTTCTCGAAGAATGTGATCGAACAGGGCAAGATTCTATGCATCGGATCGTGTGGAGAGTTGTTCTGGTGGCGTTCCTAGTCAGAGACGCAGCGACCGCCAAAGGGGAGATTTCGGTGATATCGCCCGAGCGAGCAAGGGCGATGATGGAGTCGCCGGATGTGTCGCAACGTCCAGTGGTGATCGATACGCGTGGTGGGTACAAGGACTATTTTCGATCCCACCTTCCAGCAGCTCATCACCTCAACTTCGATACGCTGCGTGGCACCGACCAGGGAGTTCCGGTGCAGTACCTTCCCGATGATCTGATGCGTCCATTGCTTCGTCGCGCTGGTATCGATCGCAAGAAAGTCCATCTGCTCTATGCGACAGGGGCTTCGCTTCCCAATGACGAAATACTGAGCACCAGCATGGTTGCTTACGTTTTGGAGAAATATGGGGTCGAAGAAATTCGTATTCTCGACGGAGGGCTGGCCAAGTGGCAGCAGCTAGGTTTTCCAACGACGCAGGAATACTTCGGGAATCCTGAGGGGGAGCTGCCAGAGAGAGCAAAGGCCGAGATCGGAATCGAACTGAAGGAGTTGCTCGAGAAGCGAGGGCGTTCGGGGGTGGTGCTAGTGGATGCGAGGCCGAAGAACGAATACCTCGGTCAGGATGACATTTGGTTGCGCAAAGGACACATTCCCGGGGCTATCAGCTTCCATTGGGCGAGGTTGATGGAAGACCAAAACACGCATCAGTTTCGATCGATCGCGTCCTCTTTGGAATTGCTGCAGAGCGCCGGGATCACGCCAGACAAGGAGGTGATCGTGTACTGCGGAACTTCGCGTGAAGGAAGCCTCTTGCGATTCTTTCTGGCTCATGCAGCAGGCTATCCCAACGTTCGACTCTATGAGGGATCGTGGAAAGAGTATGCATCGATGAAGCAGTATCCGACCGAGCTGACCGAGTCGTTGGTTGCGCCCTAGAGGAGTTGGCAGATGCTGTGGGCTTTGATGCTGGCCGTCCTTTGTGTGGCGTTCACGAACGGCGCCAATGCAAACTTCAAAGGGGTCGCGTCGCTCTATGGAAGCGGTACCACATCGCTGCGGACAGCACTGCTATGGGGAACTGCGACGACATTTGCTGGTTCCATGATGGCGATTTGGCAAGCCTCTGGATTGCTGAACACCTTCAGCGGTCGTGGGGTGGTGGATGATGCGACCGCGGCGCGTCCTGAGTTTGCGTTGGCTGTGGCGGTGGGGACGGCAGCCACCAGTTTCCTCGCGACGAGATTGGGCTTCCCTGTCTCCACAACCCACGCACTGGTCGGTTCGCTGGCAGGTGCCGGATGGATGGCCACCAAGTCGATGGCTCCAGCCGCGCTTTGGAAGTTGTTTGTTTTTCCCTTGCTATTCAGCCCCATCCTAGCTGCGCTGCTGGGATCGGCCGTCATCATGCTATGGGGAAAGAGGCTCGCCAGTTGGGAAGCGGCAGGAACCTCCCTGAGTCCGCTCCATTTTCTTTCCTCAGGGGCTGCAAGTTTTGCCCGGGGCATGAATGATACTCCCAAAATGGCCGCGCTCCTGATGCTGATTCCATCGATGCAGCCCTCCTGGGCGCTGATGTCAGTTGCGATTGGCATCGGATTGGGGGCAGTTCTGGATGCACGTCCTGTTGCGGAAACACTTGGGAAGAAGGTGAGCCGAATGGATTCCTCGCAGGGACTGGCCGCCAATCTAGTGACATCGCTGTTGGTGACTACAGCGAGCTGTCACAGTTATCCCGTCAGCACGACGCATGTCAGTGTCGGCGCACTTTTGGGAATGGGGACTGCAACGGGGCAAGCCGACTGGAGGAAAGGGCTGGAAATTCTGGTTGCATGGATAACCACCGCCCCCTTTGCTGCCGTGGCGGCGATTGGCTCTTGGTACCTGATCGACACGTTTTGGCGATGAAGTCAAGAGGCGACAAGTTGGATGGACAGCCGGATGATGCAATCGTTCACGGGCCAAACAGCTGGTCGAGCATCTCGGTTAGTTCCTGGTTGGTATGCCGCGTCTCTTCCCAGACCTTGCCGTACCATCGCTTTTGACTTCGGGACAGTTTCCAGTTCAGCGGGATAATCGCCGACGGGTCGCTTAGCTCAAACGGGATCTCCAGCACCAGGATTGGGTCGCGTTCGATTCGCTCCTGAACCGATGGGACCGCGTTTTGCAAGGCAGCAGCTTTCTGCTGCGGTGGCTTGGGGACTCTTCGGTTTCTTGGCATTGTCGCTTCGGGATGCGTTTGTCGAAACCGATCTCGCGTCGCTTTGTCGCGCAGCGGATTGGTTGCCGGAAGACGCTCTGCAGGAGGCGCGATGCGACGCGTGGTGACCGCTTCCATGGAAGGCATCTGCATCCATTGGGGAGATTCCTTGAGAGATCGCCCGAGGAATGATTCTCCCCAAAGATCGGTCAAATCCTTTTCCAAGTGACCCCGCTCCAGCTGCGAGGTGGAGCGGACGCGAAGCATCGCTTCCATGGGACCGGTCAGCCAGCGGAGGCTGTCGAAGATTGGGGAGGCTTGAGGCGGATCAAGTGCATCGCCGCTGCGAGAAGGATTCAAATGAAGCAGCATCATCCGATCGAAAGGGCGGCTGCCCTTGGGGAGATCGTGCCATCTTCGAAAGAGGAATTCAATCCAGTCGATGGCCGAGACGATTCCTTCGTTGTCGACATACGCGCCATCGCCGATCGCCAGTCCCCTGCCCTGCTGGTTGGTCGACTCCAGCCGCACAAAGGGAGAAATGAACGGGAAGGAAGCAGAGGCCCTGACCGCCGAGACCAGTTTGATGTCGGTCTTGGGGACGCTTTGTTCGTCGATCAGCTCCCGATAGTTCAGTGGACGACTGGTCAGTCCGATATTGGACCATCGAAACGGAGTCGGGATCGAATCGAAGAGGACCCGTCTACCGGTGACGGCGTCGGTGGCGTTGAAGACGACGATCGGGGCGGAGCCGGCATGGGCCAGGTCCCCCCAGTGATCCAGAGTGGCGTTTCCCCAGGGCAGCGGCAGTCGCCTGCCCCAAGACTGTTCCAATCGCTCCCCCCGGTCGCTCCATCGCATCATCGGAAAGAGTAGCCCATAGAGTTCGTCGGTCATCATGCCCATGGCGATCGACTCCAGGGAGGATCGAGTCGCCGGTTCGAAGATCTCCATCCGCCGGGGATGGCCGCTGGCCTTAGCGGCCTGGAGTTCCTGAAGCGCTGCGGTGAAGTAGAGCGACGCGACACCACCTCCAGAAACACTGCTGATGACGGCGACGGAGTCACCGAACGAGTCGTAGCGATTGGAAAGCGACTGGAGCACCATCGAAGCCCACGCAGCGGCATGAATTCCACCCCCAGGGCAGGTCACCACCACCAAGGTCTTGCCATGCTTCGGGTGCTTGGGCACCCGCTCCATTCGCCGCACCACCGCTTCCCACGCGATATCCTGGAGACCTTGGGCGGCAAGCTGCACCTGTTCCACTCGCTCCAAGTCCTCCCGAAGCGCCTTGTAGTCTGCCTCGCGCACCCCAGCAACCTGTTGCTGGAAGTTGTTCTGTGCCTGGTGCGGAACACTGGCGAGAGTGGCGTGCCGACGCAGCCCTGGAATACTCTGAAGGATGGCTAAGGCAGCGACGATCGCAAGGACGACCGGGATTCGGACACGATCCAGCCAGTAGGCGGCTCCCGTAAGCAGCATTCCTAAGACCCAAAGAGCAACCACCACCACCGACGGGACGGTGACCCAGCCCAGTTGGTAGCGATCAAATGCCCGGGTCAGCAGCAGATGAAAGAGCATCAGTAGCGTCGCGTAGAACCCCATCTGGATATCCGCGCCGCGCAGAAAGGTGCGGCGCATCAGATGGATTGCGAACGCCTTCCCCTGCCGCAGCCAAGCGCGGTGCGCCCGCGACTCGAATGGAAAATAATTCCCCTCCGATCGGCGACTACCGAAAAAAAACGTCCGTATCCAACCCAGCAGCATCAGCAGGGCGATCGCTGCAAACCATCCGCTCAACACCGCCACCAGGCTCCGCAACCCATGGCTCATCCAATCCACTTCCCTCTCCAGGTCGGTTTGCAATTCCGAGAACTCGGAACCAAACCAAGTCACTAGGCATAGAGGTGTTACCAAAGCGGAGGATCCCACCAGTAGCCACTGCCGATCCGTCCAGGGGGATTTGCCAGAACCGATCCAGTAGTCAATGCAGGGAAGCCTGACTTCGGATGGCCTTCGGTCTTGGAGCAATCGTAGGATCGCCACACTGCAGACGATAGCAACAGCATTCAGAAAGCTGACCAGCATCAGTTGGGGATAGTTTTCCAGGAGCAGGGCATTGTCCAGAAGAGCCCGTGCCGGAAAGATCCGAACGATTGGCACCCAGCAGGTCAGCAGGCCCAGGAACAGCAGCCCAAAGCGCTGCTCCATCAACACCCGTAGCCATGGAAACCAAGTGGACGCCATCGCCATCCCCGCATGGTCTTCG
>JBJSWM010000605.1:0-12767 GCA_046085865.1 Pirellulaceae bacterium | reverse complement strand
CTTTTGGGTGCCCCTGAGAATGGGCAGGATGCCGGTTCGATCGAAGGAGCCAATGCCGATTCGGCCTGCGAAGCCATCGAGAAGAGACCGAAAGGCCTACCTCATCGGAGGACGGGGAGATGGGCAACAAGCGATGTGTTGCGAAAGAAGCGCCGGGCACCTGCAGCCCTGCAGAACAAAAATCCAGAGAGGATTTCAATACACCCGGCAGGATTCGAACCTGCAACCCTCGGTTCCGAAGACCGATGCGCTATCCAGTTGCGCCACGGGTGCAAAACTTGCCAATCGTCAAAAGTTATCCTTCGACTTTCAGGATCATAGCAAATCCCCAATCGCTTTTGAAGGGCTTTCCTTCGAAGAGTCTTGCCAACCCGGTTCCGGTCGACTCGCTAGAAACCACGATCCATTCCACTCTGGAAAAATCAATGTCCAACCCGATTCCTGCGGGAGGCCATCGGGGAAACGAGAGGTTTCTGGCCTCGTTCATTCGCAACCGGCCAAGAGCGGGAACCTGATCGGGTATTCCGGGGCAGCAAATGCTTGGTCGATCCGACTATTCTGTGGGCTCCTTGCTACTCCTTGCTAATCCAACTTGCCATGCCAGGCTTGCGGCCGAATCCTAGCGGTACAGCGACTGCTATCCGGTGACGGTTCCTGGACCGATCCAAATCGGGGCCAAAACAACCAGAACCCTTCGCCGAACGATCGCGTGGCGCACCTTTGGCGAGCCCACGCCGACGTAATGGAAGTTGTGCATGAACCAACAGAGGAAGCAGGGGTAGGAAAAAAGTGCCGAGGGAAAGATAGCCGGTCCGGCAAGGATTCTTTTGCCAAGCGATGGAATCCACCGCATCAGACCAGACCACCCGTGAATGGGCACCAGTCGATGCACTCGTGCTGGGAATCTCTATCACAGACTTGTGCGGTAACGCTCTTAGTAGATTAGCGAAACCACTTCGAAGCGTGACGCAGGGTCACCAGGACCCCCAAGGCGGCGATCACCAGCGGACCAATCGCGAAGATGGCGCGGGGCCGCACCACCAGCACCGCTGCCAGAATGCCCAATCCCCATAGAATCTGTGGGCCTCCGGTGGTTCTGGCCAATCTCTTCAGCTGCGGTAGGGCCATCCAAAGCGCGGCGCAAAGCACCGCCACCTTGGCCATCGATCCGCTGACCCACGTCGCCCCGCCAGAGGCTTCTTGGGGAGCCAAATGCAGAAGTGCCGCACCACCGGCCAGTACCACAGCCATCACCATGGCCGCTCGCTGCTGCCACATCGTCACTTCATCCTGAACCGGCCGCTTTTCGAATGCCACCAATCGCCTGCTCCCTGTCCGCATTCCAACGACCAATCGATCGACTTGCGATCTACGATCGATCAATCGCATCCCATCCACTGCAGCCACTGCTGGAGATCTTCCCAAACCGGCGCATCGGAAAGGTTTTCCTTCGGCACCTCGGTCGGCACAAGAATCGCATCCAGCCCCGCTGCCCCCCAAAGCTCGGCCAGCTTCGGAAACTCGGGCCGATCCCCAACCAAGTAAAAACGATGCAACGTCAACGGTTCGGATGCAATCTCCGCCATCATCGGTGGCAATCGGCTCTGCACCCCCCAGTACCCGCCGATTCGCTGCCGCTGCTGCACAGCGATCAGGGAAGCCAACGAACCGCCACTGCCCACCCCGCCAATCACGGTGCGACGCCGGTCGATGGAGTGCTTCTGCAGCAGTTGCGTCAGCGTTCGATCGACCGCCTCCAGATCATCGGGAGTCCATCGCTTGGCGTCGCTGGATCCGACGACCGCGACAATCCATCCCTGCTGCCGACTAAACCGCTCCCACCGATCGACCCACCCCTTACGATCCGGTTCCCCAGGCTCTGGGATCACCAAGACCAGCCCCTGCGTGCCATCGGCGGAAAATGTGTTTGGCTGATAATAAAACGCCTTGTTGGGAAGATCTCCCAAGGTGATCGTTTCCACCGCGCCGGTTGCATTAGGATCCTTCGGCGCCGCCGAAAGATCGGGATACTTCAGCTTCCTGCCTTCCACGAGTTGGATTGCCTGAACCGAGGCGGCGGGCATCGCGGCCCCGTCCAGCACCCACTCCATCGCGATTGGCTCCCCCAGCTCACGGAAAAGAATCAATTCCCGCCACCGCTCCCAGGAGTCCACCGCGGCTCCACCAACCTGCGTGATGGTTCCACCTACCTTCAGCCCCGCTTGGTCGGCGGGTGAACCGGCGACCACCGCATCGATCTTCATCCCTTTGGGATCTTGGTCGACGGGGTGGAGGATCAAGCCAAGGAAGGGTTCGCGGTACGGAGGAATCTTCGCCGCCAGCTCTGCCTTCAGTTCCACTCTCTCCCCATCGCGACGCACGGCGATGGCAACCGTATCCCCAGCGTCCAGGGAGCCCATGGCGTGCTGCATTTGGTTCCAGCGAGCGATCGGCTTTTGGTTGATCTCCACGATTTCGTCCCCGGCCTTCAAACCGGCAGCAATCGCGGGAGAACCCGGTGCCACCCCTGCCACCACCACCGGGCCGGTGAATGGATCATCGCTCTTAGGGCGTATCCCCAGTTTGCCTGGGAGGATGGTGTTGCCTGCCTGAGCCACCGGCAGTTTGGCAAGGATCTGATCGATGGGGATCGCAAATCCGATTCCCGAGTCATACCACTGCGCTGTCTCCCCTTCGGTGGCGATCCCAGGGCGGATGGGAGTCAGAATGCCAAGAACCCGTCCAGCCAGGTCGATCAAAGGTCCACCGTAGTTGGTGGGGGAGATCTTGGCGTCGCACTGGATCGCTTTCTCATAGACTCTGCCTTTGGCACTCAGGATCCCTGTCGAGACGCTGCAGCGATCGGAGGCAAAGGTTTTCCCGATCGCGATCACGGTCTGCCCGACGCGCGCCGCACCGACATCACCAGGAATCACAGGAGTCAGTGGCTGTGGCGAGTCGATCTTGAGGTAAATCAATTCGCGATGCACATCTTCCACCCGCTTTTGCACCGCCAGCCGCGTGCCGTCGGCCGTGATCACCGAGATCGCGCCTGCGGCGGCCGGTGCGCTGAAGCGACTGGCGACCAGCCAACCATCCGAAGAGAGAACCGTGGCGGTGGTCAGGGCCGAAGTGGCCCCCGTCTCATCCCCCTCCAGCCCGGTGCTCCCAGCAAAAACCTCAACTCGCAGCACCGACGGACAGCTTTGTGCCACGGCCTTTGCGATCGCTTGCTGCAACGCCTGCGATCCCGCATCCTGTGCCCAAGTTGTCAACGGCAGTCCAGCGACTAGGGACAGCAGCAACGACCATGTGGCAACATTCCAGACCACCGCACGAAGGAGTTGCAGAGCGATTGAAGGCAATGAGCTGACGAATATCTCCATCAAAATCGATCCTCTCCTTGCGACTTCTTCAGGGCTGAATCTTCATCGTGAGGATCTGCCCATCGCGCTGCACCACCATCTGAAAACCATCCGCTGACTCCAACGACTCCAAAATTTTCCTGAGCGTTGCTTGGCCATCGATCCTCTGATCGTTGACCGACAGGATGAGGTCGTCGGCCATTAGTCCAGCTTTGGCCGCCAGGGAATCGACGGCCACCTGATCGATATAGGCCGGTGTTCTCGCAAGAATGTCCGGCACCATCGCCATCCCCAGCCGGTCCAATCGGTGAGGACTCTTCGCTTTCGGCATCTCCGCCGGCGCCGACCCCGTCTTACCCTCTAGGATATTCTTCACCGCCTGGGAGACGACTTGGCGTGGCAGCGCATAGTTGATCCAAGTCTGCGATCGTTCGTCTCTCAATTCCTTCCCCAGCATCCCCAGCAAATCGCCCTGCGCATCGATGGCCGCACCTCCGGTGGCTCCTGGGTTGTTGGTCATCGTGTCGAGGATCAGAATGTCGCCACGGTAGGCGGTGGCGAACCTGCCTTTTTTGGCTTCCATGGGAGCTTTCGCCATCAGAACTCCGCGCTGGATGCTGCACCACTCTTTTCCTTGAGCGATCCCAAATAGATTGCTGACCGCAAAGACTCGCATTCCCGGTGCCACTGCCAATTCACTTTCCAGCGAAAAAAATGGCAAGCCCTCCGAGTCGATCTTCAGCACCGCGATTTCGGAAACCGGATCGGTCCCCACCAGGGTCGCTGGCCATTTTTTTCCATCCCAAGTCACCACCTGCGTCGACTCGACGTCCAGCACGCTGCTCCACGAGGTCGCCACATGGCCGTCGGCGGAAATAAGAAACCCCGACTGATAGCCTTCGATCCCTCGGACTCCCCCGGCTCCGTAAATCTTGACCATCTTTGGCTGCACCAGTGCATTCCAAGCGGCCATCGATCCTTCGGAAAAGCTGCCCAAGGATTCTTCCTTCGGCGCTGGCGTGGCATCCTCGCGAAGCACCCACGGGAGAGGTGGCCCAGCCGTCAAGCAGTTCGACAGCAGCAGCCATGTCGCCATTCCTCCCCACGCCATCGACTTGCCCAGACCACCGATCTTGCTTTCCCCCCAAATCATGGCCGCCCCCCTTCCTGATTGGGTTGGTTGCCAGCGGGAGCGACTTCCTTCTCCGGTTGCGATTCGCCGGACGATGCTTGAGCTGGCTCCTTCACCTCCCGCGACTGGATCTGCAATTCCCAAGCCAAGTCGGTTCCGTAGATCAGCCGCACACGATCGGGCATCGGAAGGGTGCCATCTCCCTTCGCCTCGCTTGCAGTTGCCGCAAAATAGATTTCTGCTGGGTCTTCATCGGGGGAGGTATGCAATTCGATCAGCGCGATGGCACCTGGCGTGCTGGATTGTTCGGAGTGGAGATAGACTCTCGCTTCGATCGACCCCACTGCCCAGTGGACCTCATCGTAGAGCAGCGGTTGCTGAGGCAGAGGGGCGCGTCCCCAGTAGACCACCTCACCGGCCGATTCGGGACCGGAACGGTGCCATCGCTCCCACAGCCAAATTCCCACACCTAGAGCCGCCGTCTGCTGCGTGGATACGAGGTCGGCCCACTGAGAATCTTTTTCGATCGCCACCACCGTTTCACCAGCCTGCATGAGGATCGCAGCGCCATCCAATTCGATCGTGGCCTGCCCATCATCCCCTGCAGTCGTTCCCTTCCAAAGCCCATCCGTCTGGCCGCTCCATCCCTTCGGCCGCGCCGCCAGGATGCGATCCAGTTCCTTGCGATTAAAAAATCCGTTGATGAAACCTTCCCGCTGTTGGTATCTAGGGTCATCGGCCAATCCCTTGCCCGCTCCTTGCGACTCCTTGCGATTCTCTTTCGATGCATCCTCGGCATCACCCGGCATGGGCAACTCGCCTCCATCACGGTCCGATTCCTGCGGCTTGCCTTCAGGAGTTTCAGGTTTCGATTCCTTGACCACTTCCCATAGCTCTTCGTCGCTATGCAGTGGCATCAACCGCACCCAGACCGATTCCTCATTGCCATCTTCGTGGCGCACCGTGATCGGAATCCGCCAACCAGCGGGAAAAATGCCCACGACATTTTTCAGTTCATTGGCCGTGGTGATTTCCCGGCCGGCGATCTTGAGCACCTTGTCTTCGTATCGAATGCCTCGTCGATAGGCATCGGAGTTCGAAAGGATATTGGTGACAATGGCGGCGCCTTCGTCGGTGACCACCGTGAAGCCTAGGGTGGCATGATCGACAAGCCGCCCGGCCTTCAAAGCCCCAAGAAAGTAGCCAACTTGGTTGCTGGAGATCGCATACCCGACTCCCACATTGACGCGTCCCCGCTTTTCAAAGGAACAGCGGCCGTTGATTCCGATAAGTTCGCCACGGGAGTTAAAGAGTGGGCCGCCCGAGTTGCCGGGATTGATCGATGCATCGGTTTGAATGCAGTCGGTGTATTCCAGAATCGTGCCGGCAGGATACTGATAGCGACGCACACCGCTGACCACACCATAGGTGACCGTTGGCTGGAGATTGGTTGCTAGGACGAACGGGTTGCCGATGGCGAAACATCCATCTCCGGGCTGTACCGAATCGCTGTCAGCGATGGTGGCCGGGATGAATTCATCCCCTTCGATTTGGATCACCGCAACGTCACCTGTGGGATCGACACCGACGATCACCGCATCATGCACCGAACCGTCCGCCAAACCGGCTCGCATCCGAGTCCCGAACGGGCTGGTCACGTGAAAATTGGTGACGATGTAGCCGTCCGACGATACCAGCACACCGCTGCCTCCCCCCTGCCCGCTCATTCCAAAAATAGCCACCGCGCTCCGGCTGGCGCGTTCCATCGCTTCGATACGCGCCGCTTCCAGTTGCTGCACTTGCTGGTCGACCTCCAGAGCGATCTGCTGAGCCAGCAGGTTTCCAGAGATCAGCGACGCCATGCATAGCGTTCGCATCCAGGCGGGAAGGAGCGAAGCAATGAAGCTTTGCGATCCTTCAGAACGGCCGGTCCATCCAAGTCGATGACGATCAGGCATGGCAGGTTTTCTCGAGTAGCAATCCGATCCTTCCGCCGACGCTTCCAAGAATCGACGGCGCGGTCGGTTTTATTGTAGCCCACGGCCGCCAGGCAGAATCTCCCTTTCGGCTTCGATTGGCCAGTTCCAGCAAGGTCGCCTAGCGCCCACCATCGCTGGCTGCGGCTGCTTTTCTCAGAAATCTGGCTTGCGACCAGAGGATGGCATTGCCTGCCTGGATGGCACCTTGGGTGCGGACACGAAGTTGCAGCTTCTTACCGGGTGTGACCGCTGCTTCCAGCGGCAATTCGGTTTGATCTGGCCCGATCGTCTGCTGAGCCACCTGTTGGTCCTCCTGCCACAGCTCCACGGATAGCTTGGCGCGAAGCCCCTCCGCGCTGGGCCGGACCAATGTCACCACAAAACGGTCGCTGCCGGTCGGAACTCGCGTCTCGTAAAAACCATCGTTCAGAAAAAGCAGATCCCGTGCCTTGCTGGCATCCGCCATGCGACTGGTCCATAGCGGCGACCAAGCGGCGAGTGACCCCGTGGCCTGGGTCGCGTTGACGCCCAGCCGCGTTTGGGTGGACGATTGCAGAGCCGGGATGTCGGCCAGCCACGTGATATTGGACGAGCCGAAATCGATCGCGGTCAGTTGGTCGTATCGAAGTCGATGGCGGAGACCGGAACCGGTTTGCAGAGCCAATGTGCCGGAATCCCCATCGTTGCGATCCCATTTCCACTCCGTCGCATTCCAACGCGATCCATCCGCCGACTCGATCTCCACCCCCGGCGCCACTTCGGGAGACTCTCTGCGGAACCACACCACCCCCAGCAACCGCTCCTTGGGCGCCTGAATGGTCTGACCATCGAATTCGAATTCGACTTGATCGGCCGAAACACCCAGAATGGTACCGACCACTTGATCCACCGACCCATCGCCACGCACCACCACCAACTGATCCCCGTCGGCCTTTTGCGATAGCATCCGATCCCACGATTCCCGCTGAACGGCATCGGGCTTGCGAAGAAGCCACCAAGAGACGGCATCAGCAGGTAGCGTTCCCGCATCGGACGCGCTGGTCCACTGCCCCTTCCCATCTTTCCATTCCAGCGTTCGGATTGCCAATTGAGTTCCATCGGCAAGCTGCAGGAGGCCAGCAGCTTCCTTGCCGTTGCTGGACGAGCCGCCGTCTGCCTTCGCACCACTGACTCGTATCTGCTGCAGATCGCGCGCTGCCCAAATGCGAGGCCCGTCGGCTGCTTGAAACACTAGCCGATCGGGGGTCCCTTCCAGCCATCGCCCTTCAAATGCTTCCCCCTGCATCGGTTCCACCCGTACCTGCTGCGCGGCTGCGGGATCGGCCCCTAACATCAGCATCCCGCAACCCAACATCCATCGTCTGATTTGCCGATTCATCGGATCCCTATCTCCCTCTTCGCATCCAACGACTTTCGATCCGATGGCATGGTATTGCCAGTCGCGCTTTTCATGACGCTCGATCGCTTCAGACATCCTCCAGTACCCATCCACGAGGGTAACACAACCCAGGCCATCGAGCAGTGGGAGAGAGGAAGAATGTGCGGCGGTTTCCTTCGACAACTCTCGCTGTTATACCGACTGCCAATCGGGTCCCTTCGACGCATGTGGGAAGGATTCCTTACAATGGCGAACGATGGAAGGTGTTGTTTCGGAAGCGTCGGACGGAAACGGAGCGATTCTCATGCATGCGGTCTACATGAATCAACCAGGCGGGCCGGAAGTTCTTCAATACGGGCCTCTGGATGACCCAAAAGCAACACAAGGCCAACTGCTGATCGAAGTCCATGCTGTCTCCATCAATCCCATCGATACCTACATCCGCAAAGGGGCGAACTACTGGCCCCTGCCGCAACCTTATATTCCAGGCGCCGATTTTGCTGGCAAGGTGATCGGGGTGGGGCCAAGCGTCCAAGGATGGAAAGTGGGGGACCGAGTCTGGGGATCCAACCAGGGACTACTTGGTCGCCAGGGGTCATTCGCCGAAACGATCGCCGTCGACGCCGATTGGGTCTATCCCATCCCGGAGAACGTCCCCTACAGCGCGATGGCCGCAGTCGCCCTGGTAGGAATCACCGCGCACCTTGGCCTTTTTCGCGAAGCCCACCTTTCTCCAGGGCAGACGCTGTTCGTTCGCGGAGGCACGGGAGGCGTTGGGAGCATGGTGGTCCAGATGGGTCATCTCACCGGGGCTCGCGTCATCACCACCGCCGGATCCCCGGAGAAAGCCCAGCAATGCAAGGAGTTGGGGGCTGATGAAGTGATTGAGTATCGTATCGAAGTTCTGTCAGAAGCGCTGAAAAGGTTGGCGCCGGGAGGAGTCGATCTCTTCTGGGAGACACTCAGGGAGCCCGACTTCGAACTGGCGGTGGCGGCAATGGCGCCTCGCGGGACGATGGTTCTGATGGCAGGCCGCGACGCCCGACCCCCATTCCCGGTGGGCCCCTTTTACGTCAAGGAATGCAAGCTAACTGGATTTGCGATGTTTCAGGCTCCGCCGGAAATCCAGCGACAGGCTGCCGAACAAATCGCGCAGTGGATCTCCCAAGGACGCCTGGTCCCTCGGATTGATCGCACACTCCCCCTCTCTCAGGCCCAACTGGGGCATCGACTTCAGGAGGAGAATACGGTGGGCAAATCCGGCGCTCTGGCTGGGAAAATCGTGCTGGTCCCCGATCGCCTAATGAGTTGACACCTGTACGGTTATTTTCATCTGAGCAAACCGAATCAACTCCGGTTGACGAGAATGCCGATTCCCCAGTACTCTTAGGGGCTTGCGATTTTTCGCGCCACCAAAGGGGTGGGGCGTGCGCAAGAGATTCGGGTGTGCTTGGTTGGCAGATGGGTTGAGTCGACGAAGGACGAAGGCTTTTTGGGGAATGGGTCTCGATGACCTCCTCGAAACAAATCGTTCTGTGGAACGGGCTATGCGGCTGCGCGCCATTGTTCGACGGGACCTGAATCGAAGCAGGTTTGCCAGCCAGCTTTGGAAAGGAAGAAATTGATGTCGACGGAATTGGTGCAGCAGCTGATCGAATCAGGAGTTCACTTCGGTCACCGGGTCAGCCGGTGGAATCCGAAGATGGCGCCGTACATCTACGGCCGCAAGAACATGATTCACATCATCGATATCCGCGAAACCATGCGCGGGATTCTTCGCGCCAAGAAATATCTTTCGCAAGTCGCCTCGGGCGGATCGCTGGTGCTGTTCGTCGGTACCAAGCGTCAAGCTTCCGAGGTGGTGCAGCGGGAAGCTGAACGATGCGGCATGCCGTTTGTCAGCGAACGCTGGCTGGGTGGTTGCCTCACCAACTTTCGCACCATTCGCAATCGTATGGGGCGGCTGGATGAACTAGAAACGATCATCAAGTCCGATCTGATCCACGGCTACTCCAAGAAGATGCAGTCGTCGCTCAATCGCGAATACCGCAAAGTCTTCCGCAACCTGAACGGCCTGCGAACGCTCAATCGCCTCCCCGAGTGCTTGGTCCTGGTCGATCCGAACAAGGAAAAGAATGCGATCAAGGAAGCCAAGGCTCTTGGAATCACCACCGTCGCGTTGATCGACACCGACTGCGATCCTACCATGGTCGATCTGCCGATCCCTGGCAACGACGACGGGATTCGATCGATCGATTTGGTCATCCGACAGCTTTCCGATGCCGTCCTTTCAGGTCGAGCGGAAAACCCGGAACTGACCAAGTCGCTACGTCGCGAAGCGGGACCGGCCGGAAAGGCACAGCCCGCCATCGAAGACCTGGCGATGGAAGCCAAGGACTGATCGAACTTCGAACAGGTTGCTTCACGCAATGTGATCGAATCGCTGGATGGACGACTTCCCGAAAAGGACTCGATCGCTGGATCAGTCCTTTGGGTCAGGAGCAAAATCCGTCTGGCGAACTTGGCAGGCAACAGGCAGAACTCTTGCCGCGCCACTACCGATACCATACGAACCGACACGTCTCCTGGAATGCATCATTGGCACCCATGGAGCTGCGGGAAATTCCAAAGGTTTTTTCTTAGGGAGATAGGATCCATGGCAGACATCTCTGCCGCCTCGGTCAAGGCGTTTCGCGAGCGAACGGGGCTCCCCCTGATGGACTGCAAGCAGGCCCTCACGGAAGCCGGGGGAGACGAAGAGAAGGCGATTGAAATCCTCCGCAAACGCGGGGAGAAGAATTTCAATGAGAAGAGCAAGAGTCGCGAAACGGCATTCGGACGTTTCGGGATCCATGCCTGCAGTAGCGGCAAGGCGGGAGCCATCGTGGAACTGAAGTGCGAAAGCGCTCCAGTCACCCAGAACGAAGAGTTCATTCAACTTGCGAACGATTTGGCCGCCGCTCTGGCTCACCATCCAGTGGCGACTGCCGATCAGTTGCTGGCGCTGGCTTCCCCAAGCAAGCCAGGGGCGACGCTGGCCGAACAGCTGGCCGAGCTTTACAACCGGATTCGCGAGAAGTTTGAGGTAGGACGATTCCATCGCTTTGATGGCCCCTGCGGTGGCTACAGCCACAACAGCGGGACGGTTGCCGGCGTCCTGGTGTCGATCCAGGGTGGCAACGATGCCGTTGCGAAGGATGTCGCGATGCACATCGCTGCGATGCGTCCCGCTGCCCTCTCGGTGGCGCAACTCGATCCCGCGATCGTCGAAAAGGAACGAGGACTGCTTCGCGAACAGGCACTGGCCGAAGGCAAGCCAGCCAATATCGTCGACAAAATGGTCGATGGTCGATTGAAGGTGTTCTTCGCCGAGCGGGTGCTGCTGGAGCAGCCGTTTGTGAAGGATGACAAGCAGTCGGTGGGTGCCTATGCAAAGGCCAATGGGATGGAAGTCAAGGATTTCGTCTGCATGATCCTTGGCGAAGGTGCAGCGACCACCTGAGCCTAGCCATCCTATCGATCCCAAATTCGATTTCATCGGATTCTAAGGCCGAGCGTCCCACAGAATGACGCTCGGCCTTTTCATTTCGCCATCCTCTCTCCCCCGATCGCGCGTCCACCAAAGCGGTTCAATGTTTTCTCCCGAGAACCTTCGACTGGGGTGCAGGCAATCTCGCTGGGCCTGCTAAAATTTTCGTTATCCCGGCACCCAAAAAGAGCGGAAGCTCGGGGAGATGTCGGCCGATCGCAGGTCCATGTTCTTTCTCTAATTAGGTTCGGCCAATCGAACCGATGGATGATTCCTCGATGTCAGAAACCGAAACTCCCTCAAGCCAGCCTCATTACCGTCGAGTCATCCTGAAACTGAGTGGCGAAAGCTTGGCGTATTCGGGCGAGCGTGGGATCCACATGGATGAGGTGGAAGTCATCGCCAAGCAGATCATGCAGGCACACGATCTGGGTTGCCAGATCGCCGTGGTGGTCGGGGGCGGGAACATCCTTCGCGGCGGCCATTTCAAAGGAGCCAGCGGGACGAAGATCCAGGAAGCCACCGCTCACTACATGGGGATGCTGGCCACCGTCATCAACGCCCTGGCATTGCAAGATGCCCTGGAGATGATCGGGTGCCCGACACGCGTGATGTCGGCGATTCGGATGGATGGAGTCGCCGAGCCGTTCATTCGACGTCGAGCGATCCGGCATCTGGAGAAGCACCGCATCATCATCCTGGCAGCAGGCACCGGCGGGCCGTTTGTGACCACCGACACCGCCGCCGCTCAACGAGCCTTGGAATTGGATGCCGATATCGTTCAGAAGGCGACTCGCGTCGATGGAGTCTACAGCGAAGACCCAGAAAAGAATCCCCACGCACTGCTCTACCGGGAACTCGACTACGACACCGTAATCGAAAAGAATTTGAACGTCATGGACGGCACCGCCATCGCCCAGTGCCGCCACCACAAAATGCCGATCCTCGTCTTCAACTTCAAGAAAGCCGGGAACATTGTCAAAGCCGTCAGCGGGCAGCGGGTCGGGACGCGCATCGGTGAGAAGATGACTCCCAGAGTAGAGACCTGACAAAACGACTGCTCAGCCGTGGGGTTCGTCTTGCACAGTCTTCAGGGGTAACAAAAGATGATCCACCATCGGGATTTCATCCCATCGACGATTCGATCCACCTGGACACAAGGGCTACAAACCCAGCCATGGCAGGCGGCGGTGGAGGCAGCAAGCGAGTGGATCGAAAACGAGCAGATCGACTGTGTTCTTCGCGGCTTCGCGCGCGACGGAAACGGTAGGCCACGCGAAGGCACGAAGGCGCGAAGAGGGAAATCAGGTCATTCTTCGTGTTCTTCGCGGCTTCGCGCGCGACGGAAACGGTAGGCCACGCGAAGGCGCGAAGAGAGAAATCA
>JBJSWM010000604.1:0-2451 GCA_046085865.1 Pirellulaceae bacterium | reverse complement strand
TTCCCTGCAGACGTAAGCACTGCACCTCTACATTTGTTACCGCCGACGAGAGCTCATCACTCGATCCCGGGCATAGATTGCTTCATATCCTTATTCAGATTTCTTTGGAACAAGAACCAGAGGCACGCTGTGTTGGTCGCGTTCGGGTGATGAGTGAATGCTAAAGGGAAAAGATCGAGATCGAACGATTTCGTCGGAGGAAAGAAGCGAGGGCGTGGTTTCGGTCGCTGTCCGATGAATTGCCGCGACAGCAACGGCGAATCAAGATCGATAGAACGTAGAGTGGTGAGGTGGTGTGGCACGCCGCCTGTTGGTTGAGAAAGCCTGATTTTCCCGAAGTGAACTATCGAATAGGTCAGTCGCAAATTCCCCTATTTGCTATGACAACGAAAACGAAAAAAGTAAACGATTTTTATCAGTTTCCGAGCGATGGAAACCTGATTATTGGCTCCCGTTTCAAATCGGATTGAGGATAGAATTGGGTCGGTAGTTCTTTTTCGATGGAATCGGACACGAAGGAGACCATGGCTGATGTCCCAGGCATCAGGTGACGACGAGCCGATAGAGATTCCCGACTCGACGCCGGGGGATCCGCATGCACCGACTGTGGACGATCCCGTCCTTAAGGCAGCGGCGTCGCCGGTTCGTATTCCCGAGAAGCTGGGTCGATACCGCGTGGTGTCGATGCTCGGACAAGGCGGTTTTGGTGCTGTCTATCGAGCAGTAGATGAGCAGTTGGAGAGGCACGTAGCAATCAAGGTAACACGCTGCGTCCAGGTGGATGATCGGGCTCGCCAGAGGCTACTAGACGAAGCTCGCATCGTCGCCGATCTGGATCATCCTTACATCGTTCCCGTGATGGATATTGGCATGTGCGACAATGGCGACGTCTTTATCGTTTCCAAGCTGGTCACCGGGAGTGATCTTGCGAAACGTATCGAGACCGATCGCCCAGACCGACAGTTGTCGCTAAGAATCGTAGAGCGGATAGCGGAGGCGCTTCATTACGCGCATGGGCGGGGATTGGTGCATCGAGACGTCAAGCCGGCGAACGTTCTGCTCGATCGCCATGGCAATCCGTTCCTTACGGACTTCGGAATCGCTTTGAGGGAGACGGAGTTAGTTGAGCGAATCGGGATCGATGGCACTCCAGCGTACATGAGTCCCGAGCAGGCCAGGGGCGAGGGGCATCGAATCGATCATCGTAGTGACATTTACAGCCTGGGAGTTGTTCTTTACGAACTGCTGACTGGGCGCCGCCCCTTTCGTGCGGCCAACCAGCGGGATTTGCTTCGTTTGATAGCAACTGCCGAGGTGCGTTCGCCACGATTGTACGACGAAACCATTTCCAGCGAATTAGAAAGGCTTTGCATGAAGGCCCTATCCAGAAGGGCAAGCGATCGATACTCGGTGGCAAGTGATTTCGCCGAAGACATTCGCTGGTTGCTTGGGGCGGCGTCGAAGGTAGCAGAAGGAGGCAAAGGCACCAACTCCAATCGACTGGAAGCGTTCAATGGAGTTGTCGGTGCCGTGGAGACAGGGGGGCCTGAAAGTACTGGAGAGGAGAAATCGGAATGGGTGCGAACACAAGCAGTTGCAATGATCCCCAAAGGGCTCAGATCGTTTGAGGCTTCCGATTCCAGTTTCTTTCTGGATCTGCTGCCAGGCCCCTTCGATCGTGAGGGATTACCCGAGTCGATCCGGGCCTGGAAATCTAGAATCGAACGTACCGATGGCGACGCGACCTTCTCCGTCGGGATGATGTATGGCCCTTCGGGCTGCGGGAAATCGTCTCTGATGAAGGCGGGGCTGCTACCGCGACTGAGCAAGCGAATCATCGCGGTCTATGCTGAGTCGACGCCCGATGGTACGGAGGAGCGATTGATTCGAGCTGTTCGAAGAGCAGTTCCTGACTGCGATGGTATGTCGCTGCAGGAGCTCCTCGCATCGATCCGACGTCGGAGGCTGGTTCCCAGCGGGGGAAAGCTGCTCTTGGTGATCGATCAATTTGAGCAATGGCTATTCCATCAGAAAAGCTACACAGGCGCAGCATTGACAGATGCCTTGTTGCAATGTGATGGCACCACAGTTCAAGCCATCATCATGGTGCGAGATGACTTTTGGGTATCTGTCAGCCGATTTCTACGGGAACTCGATGTGCGCGTTCGCGAGGGGGAAAACAGCGCTCTGGTCGATCTATTCGATAAAGAACATGCTGCCAAGGTGATGGAGCTGTTTGGGCAGGCATATGGTAAACTTCCCGCGAATTCGAAAAATCTTTCGATCGACCAGCGCGAGTTCATTCGGCAGGCAGTGGAGGGTCTTTCACAGGACTTCAGGGTGATCCCTGTACGACTGGCCGTGTTTGCCGACATGATGAAGTCTCGCAGTTGGACCACTTCTGCTCTGCGCGAAGTTGGTGGGATCGACGGATTGGGAGCTACCTTTTTG
>JBJSWM010000603.1:0-817 GCA_046085865.1 Pirellulaceae bacterium | reverse complement strand
CTCGCACATCCGGCGTGACGGCCACCGACGCATATCCCAACCCAGATGCTCCAGAACCATCCAGCGTGTGCCAGATGGAATCAAATTGCACCTCTGCCTCGACGCCATCCACCTGAACTCCATTGACTAGGCTGTTCCAGGTGCTGGTGCTATCGCTCCAGGACTGCAACATCCGGTGCATCTTGCCACCGTCTCCCGTGTTGTTCATTTGAACGAAGAGCGACGCGGATGTGATCGTGGCTCCCGCAGGAATCTGCCGGAGCGTCGATCCGACGATCTCATCGAATCGCAGCATCACCTGGGAGGTATTGGTAGCTCCGTCGTCAGGGAAATCGACCAACAACCCCGAAGCATCCTGCCCCGTCGCCCATGTTGTGTTGGGATTGCTCTGAGCGATCTGAACGTCTCGGGCACCGGAGTACTCGCCAAATCCGCGATCCACCCCCTCCTGGAACTCCATCACGCGCTTGAACGCCGTCCGAATCGTCTTCTCCTTCGCCCCATCGATCGCCGACTGATTGTCGCCATCGACCAGGGTGAAGCGAATTGTCTTGAGCCCAATATCGCTGGCAGAAACACTCTCGAAAGTGATCGCCCTGGAGACCTGCTGAATCGATAGTCGGTTGGCCAAGCTGTTGAAGGTGACCACCAGAGGCGTGCTGCCCGATCCACCGGTGAAGCTTCCCACCACCACGCCGTTGTAGGTCACGTCGCTGCCCGAAACCCCTACCTGTCCTGGCCCTGTCCCCTCATTGCGTATCGCCAGACGATCTGGATGCACCACCCCTGACAACCTATACCGTTACTTTGCCACCAT
>JBJSWM010000602.1:0-3371 GCA_046085865.1 Pirellulaceae bacterium | reverse complement strand
TGCCTCGCGATCGCGGAGCGACGGGGAGGGGTTCGCAATCGAACTCCAAGCCTGCTTGGTTGCCCAATTCCATAGATCGCGGCCGGTTTGTGTCTCCTGAACCATGTAGGGCCCAAAACAGAGAGCGCCAATCCCTGCGACGGTGGTCAAGGAGGGCTTGGGGAAAAGCGACAGCATCCAAGGGGCCTTCCAGCCTGAGGGGGAGGAGTTCGAGTCGGTATGCTGAACTTTATGCACCCCAAGCGGTGCTGCAGTGCGAAGCCGACCGAAAATCAGGCAACTCCAATCGCAGCGTCCTGCATCTTCGATTTGTTCGTTAAATCCGCTCCACTGTTCTTGGCTCGGGCCGGTTCAGGCGGTGGGCAGATTGCTGTTTTTTCGATTGAGGGGTTGGCGTCAGGGCAGCGAGTCGACCTACCGGGATCGCGAGGATCTGATCACAATGAGCCGAATCGGAGGGTAGACGGGGTTGCCGCAATTGGTCGTCTGAGGATTGTGTTCTCTCGATCGCCACTCCGCAAAAAACGTGATCGAAAGGAAGGTGAATCGTGATCGATTCCTCGGGGCTGGGGAAACTGAGAACCGAAGAGTCGAATTCCGAGTCGGAGCGACTGGATGCGATGAGCCCCTTGGAGATCGTTCGGCTGATGAACCGTCAGGATCATCTGGTGGTTGAAGCGGTGGAGGCGATGCAGGAGGTGATTGCGCGGTGCATCGAGCGGATAGCCGAGCGGTTGTCGAACGGGGGTAGGTTGGTCTACACTGGGGCTGGAACATCGGGGCGATTGGGGGTGTTGGATGCTTCCGAATGTCCCCCGACATTTCGGACCGATCCCGCGATGGTGGTTGGTGTCATCGCTGGCGGTCGGGATGCCTTGACACGCGCGATCGAGGGGGCAGAGGATTCGCCCGAAGAGGGGGCTGCCGATCTGGAGGAGTTGAAGGTAGGGGCAGCCGATGTCGTGGTAGGGATCGCCACCAGCGGTCGGACACCGTACGTGTTGGGTGCCCTTCAGTGGGCGCGGCAGCAAGGGGCTTGCACCATCGGCATTGCCTGCAATCGCGAGAGTCCTATGGAACCGCTGGTGGATGAGATGGTTGTGTTGGATGTGGGACCGGAAATCTTAAGCGGATCCACTCGCCTGAAATCAGGCACCGCCACCAAAATGGTGCTTAACATGCTCTCTACCGCCACCATGGTGCAGCTAGGCAAGACGTTCGGGCACTGGATGGTCGACTTGAAGCCTTCCAATCAGAAGCTCCGGGCGCGAAGCATTCGAATGATCCAGTTGCTGGGGGAGGTGGATGCTGAGAAAGCAGAAGATCTACTGGATCGGTGTGATGGCGAGGTGAAGACCGCCGTTGTCGCAGCTCGGGCCAATCTTCCCCCGGAGATGGCTAGAGGCCGCCTGAGGGATGCTGGAGGGCATCTGCGTCGAGCGATCGCAGGTGGGTGAATTCACGGAGAAGAGGCTGCGTTGGATTGCGGTTGGAAGTCGAAAAGGATGCCAGGTGTTTCTGGGCAGGAGCGACCGGTGATGGATGGTGATTCTCTGATCCTGGGGATCGATGGAGGTGGCAGCCATACTCGCGCATGGTTGGGAAGGATCGTGCTAGAACCAGACGGAAGCCTGCGAATCCATCGATTGGGTATAGGCCGAGCGGGTGGCAGCAACCCGCGAGTCGAGGGGATGGAGTTGGCGTGCAGGAACTTGATGGGCGCGATCGAGGCAGCTTTCGCGAGTGCCCAATTGCCGCGGACGCCTTTAGACGCCTTGTGCATGGGGCTTGCCGGGGCAGGGCGACCGGAGGAACAGCAAGCGGTGGAGGCCTGGGCTGGCAGTCATCAACTGGCCAAAAGGGTGGAAGTCTGTGGTGACGTGGAGTTGATTTTGGATGCGGCAGGGTTCGAGTTGGGATCGGACGGCGAATCGTTTCCGTTGCAGCCAACCGACGCCCTTCCCCGGATCGCTGTCCTGGCGGGAACCGGGTCCAATGCATTCGCAACGAACCACTTGGGAAAAAAACTCAATGTCGGTGGGTGGGGACCTTGGATCGGGGACGAAGGGAGCGGCTATAGCATCGCCTGCGAAGGGCTTCGATTGGCGACTCAAGCCGTCGACCAAATTGGGCCTCCGACAGCAATGGTTGATGCCTTCAATCGACATTGGAGTGTGACAGAGCCTCGCGACTGGATCTCTAAACTCTACGCAATGCAACGACAACAGGTCGCGGTACTGGCGGCCTTGGTGTTCGAAGAAGCTGCTCGAGGGGACGAACTCGCCTTCCACGTGATCGATCACGGGGCGATGGCCCTGGCGAGATTGGCGCGATCTCTGGCATCTCAACTGGGCTGCCAAAGGTATCATCTGCTGATGGCAGGAGGGCTGCTGGTGGGGTATGCCCAGTATCGGCAGCTACTTTTGCAGCACTTGGCCCAGCCCGGCGCGATCCCTGTGGTGATTGAGGAGCCAGTGGTGGGGGCGTTGCGGCGAGCTGGCCAGATGCTTGCCGAAGGGAAATGATTCCTTTTGCTTTGGCAAAGCGAGCCCCATTCTCGGCACGAAGGAACCTTCCCGAGCAGCCTCTCCAACTAGCTGCTCATCCCTTTTTGGATAGACGGGATTTTTTTGCCAGCATCGGCGGCCAAGCTGTCCCTTTTAGCGAAGTTCATCCTGCAAGTGGTGCAGAATCTCAATCGAAAGTTAGCGATCGATTCGTCTATGAATCAGCCACGCAGTTCCATCCAGGGTGGGATGTCTTCGTCGCCGCGACCCCCATCATCGCAAATACCAGCCGTTCCATTCGTGGGGCACAACTGCTTGGTCTAGCGATGATTGAGGAACTTGGGGAATCGTATGGATGAGCGGGGGCCGAGGTATGCGGCTAGCCAAGGCAGGGAAGGAGAAGGTTGAAAGGGGAAAAAGTGAGGAAGAAGTCGATCTGCAGGAGTCAAGTGCATGCGAAAGAGGGGATGTAACGCGACCAAGGCATCTGCTGGTTCACCATGGAATAAATACCACCATCGGCGAGCCTGAGAAACGTTGGTTGCAGGCTGAAAGCGGAAGAAACCCCTGTTTTATCGCCATTGATAAATTGTCTACCGATCCGGTTTCCGCGGTAAGGATTTGGTCGATCCGCTTCCAAAAAGAGGGGAAAACTCCCGCTGTTCTTCCTTTTCACCGTTTCTCTTGGCAGTCTTTTCCATTAGAACATCGGTAGTTCTGGGGGTTTCTGCCCTTGCCCGGCCAACCGACACGAGTTGTTTGGCCTGCAAAGAGCGACGACGAGTTTTTCCGCTGGGCTGATTCCCCTTGTTCGATACCCGCCACGTTGGCGGGAAAATGGCGGGAGGATTCACCGGCGAGTCG
>JBJSWM010000601.1:0-3597 GCA_046085865.1 Pirellulaceae bacterium | reverse complement strand
GAGGCAGATGGTTTGATAGGGAAGGTTGAGTCTGTTGAGGTCGATCTTTTCGGCTCGCTTGCACTGACAGGAAAGGGACACGCGACCGACCAAGCAGTCCTCGGTGGGTTGTTGGGATTCCACCCCGCCACGCTCGATCTGGAACAGTATCGGAAAGCGCTGGAAGCGATCGAACAAACCAAGTCGCTTCCGCTTTTGGGAGGCGCCGCGACCGTTCCGTTCGATCCAAGAAAGACGATCGTATTCCATTTCCAAGAGGCTCTTTCCTACCATCCCAATGGAATGCGATTCACCGCTCGGACCTCCACTGGCCAGTCGATCAGTGAAATCTACTACTCCGTGGGAGGCGGGTTTGTCGTGAGCGAGCAGGAAGTGGAGCGACAGAAGGGAGATGGCGACCAGAGGCAAACTGCCAACGCCGATCCTAGCGACTCGGTTCCACACCCCTTCACCTCCGCACAGGAATTGATCGCCATGTGCAAGTCGCAGGGGAAGTCGATCGAGCAGTTGGTGATGGAGAATGAACGGAGCTGGCGCAGCGATCGTGAAATCGAAGAGGGGATGGAAGCGATTTGGCAGACGATGTCCGCATCGATCGACCGCGGATGCCGCACCGAAGGGACGCTGCCTGGAGGCTTGGGGGTGCGTCGCCGTGCTCCGGGGATCTTCCGCAATCTCCTCTCCAGCCCCGATGGCGTCGACCCTTGGCGATCGGCCGATTGGGTTTCTCTTTTTGCTTTGGCAGTCAATGAGGAAAACGCAGCCGGGGGCCGCGTCGTGACGGCACCCACCAATGGCGCTGCCGGGATCATTCCAGCGGTCCTCTCCTACGCGGTCCGATTTGAACCCTGCCTGGATCAGGCGGGCCGGGGCATCTTCCTGCGGACTGCCGCCGCCATCGGCTTCCTCTACAAACGAAACGCATCCCTTTCGGCTGCCGAGATGGGGTGCCAGGGGGAAGTCGGGGTTGCTTGTTCGATGGCAGCGGCCGGTATGGCCGCCGTCCTCGGTGGCACTCCGATGCAAGTAGAGAATGCGGCAGAGATCGGGATGGAACACAACCTGGGTCTGACCTGCGACCCAGTTGCCGGACTGGTGCAGATCCCCTGCATCGAACGCAACACGATGGGGGCCGTCAAAGCGATCAACGCGGCACGCCTAGCGGTGCTCTACGGCGATGGCAGCCGTCGTGTTTCTCTCGACCGCGTCATCGAAACGATGCGACAGACTGGCATCGATATGCAAAGCAAGTACAAAGAGACTTCGCTAGGCGGTTTGGCGGTCAACGTCGTCAACTGCTAATCAGGTGACCAGCGAAAAAGCCCGACCGCGAACACACCACAACCATGCTGCCAAAAGCAACTCTTAGTCGGGTGCGTGAGTCGGTCGTCCCTCTTGCATTCCAGACACGCTCACGGCAACGACAAAGATCCTTCCAGAAATCGACAAACAGCTCGACTCCACTCCTCCGGCGACTCGATCGGGCCCAAATGACCTGTCGACGGAAGCGAAACATATTCGCCTCGCAGCATTCGCCCAGCCATCTGCTCCAGCACCTCGCCTGGTATCAGCGGATCTTCCTCCCCGGCCAGACAAAGGGTTGGACATGTGATGGAAGGCAGGCGATCCCACCAGTCAGTTCGCTCGGCCATCGCTTCCTGGGCCCAGCGGATCGCTGATGGGGGATTCGAATCGATCAACTGTCGAAGCCGTTCGGTCACCTGCGGCCGCTGGCTTCGCGTCGTCTTCCCCAAAAGCCTTTCCAACATCGGCTCAGTCACCTGACTCACTCCGTTGACTCCCACGTCGATCGCCATTTGCAACCTAGCCTGCTTCGCTTCTGCGGAATCTCCCATCGCCTTGGTCGCGCTCAGCACTAGCTTCTCTACCCGCTTTGGATTCCACTCCCAGAATTCGTGCGCGATGTACCCTCCCATCGAAACACCCACCAACGAGACCGTCGAATCGCCGATCCGATGATCGAGCAACTGATGGAGGTCGACGGCTAGATCCACCAGGCGATACCCCGAAGGTTCTGGCGCATTTTGTCCGAAACCACGCAGATCAGGAGCGATCACGCGATGGCGCTGTGCCAGTGGACTGATCACATCCGCCCACATCTGCTTGTTCAATGGAAACGCGTGGATCAGCAGCAAAGGGGTGCCAGCTCCCGCTTCCCAGCAGTGCAATCGACGCCCACCCGCAATCTCGCAGCAGTGGACATGCCCAATCGAAGGATGCGATTCAATCATGATGGCGAGTCCCCGCGCTGACTGCAGATCCTGACATCGACCTACCCGATCCTATCGGAATCGAAACAACCTCGAGTTGGCTCGTCAAGAATCATTGTGGCATAGGAGCATAAGCTACTAGTCTTTACCCTAGAGGTGCTTTTACTCAATGAAATAGTACTCGCACTCAAAAAATGCGTTGGGACACTGGGGTATCGAGAACGAGTGCCGTCCGCCGCGGCGGGCTGAGTAAGAGAAATCAAAATAATGACCGACGAAATGCCCCGAAGACCCCTCAGGGGCAACCGGAGCCATGGAACAACTCCAGGCTCAAATCCCATTCGGCCAGCATCGACTGAAGCAATTCCATAGGCAAACCGACAACGTTGCTGGCGCTTCCCTCCAAGAGTTGCAGCCACGGCGGGCCGTCTTGAAAACCAAAGGCTCCCGACTTCCCGACCCACGCTTCCGTATCGAGATACTCTTCCAGCGTTTCGTCCTCAATCGGATCCATCTTCAGCTTGGAGACCGCCACGCGCACACTATGGCGACCGCTGGGCCGATGCCAAAGGCACAGTCCCGAGTAGACCGCATGGACACGCCCTCGAAGCAATTGCAACATCCATCGCGCATGCGCTCGATCAGTCGGCTTGCCGAGAATGTTTCCCATGCATTCAGCGATCGTATCGCATCCGATCACATATCCCTGATCGATCTTGCCGGCGACGTTGGCCGCCTTCTGAAATCCCAACCGCGCGGCCATTTCCGGAGGTGTCTCCCTGGAACAAATCCCGCATTCGGCCCCAGCATCCGGCTCGATCACTTCAAAGACTAGGCCAGCCTCCCTCAGCAACTCTCGTCGCCGTGGACTCTGACTGGCCAATACCAACCGCTCCTTCACCACCCAATCACCTCCACTCCATTTGATTCCCACGACAGCCTTCGACACAGCCTATCGTAAGTCGATCCGCCACTCCCTTCCAGCGAACTCTTGCGACCCACTTCAACTCCACCCGGCTTGCCCCAACCTCGGCTGTGCGTCCCACTGCTTATCCGTTAAACTTTGCGTCTTTCGCCAGGACCCCCGCAATCGCCCGTTTGCAACGGCTCTGCGGACAGCCAATCGAGCAAGGCAGCGGCCAGGAGTGAAGATGGCAGACGAAAAAGAAGGTTCGATCCGACGCAAAAAAGCGGGCCGCTCGACCGCCGAGGCGATGGCGGCCAAGCAGCGTGATATCTCGGTCAGCGAGTTTTTTGCGAAAAACAAACACCTTCTCGGGTTCGATAACCCACGCAAAGCTCTTCTTACGACCGTCAAAGAAGCGGTCGATAACTCACTGGATGCCTGCGAGGAAGCGGGCATCAT
>JBJSWM010000600.1:0-12960 GCA_046085865.1 Pirellulaceae bacterium | reverse complement strand
GCCTTTGACTGGTAGGGGGGGAATCTCCATTGAGACGCTGTGGGGGCCTTCCTATACTCCGCCCGCCCCGCGCGATGGCTGTTGCGCCGGGGTTGCAAGACGCCCCGAGGTTCAGCCTATCACTTCCAGCATGGGATCGCTCGATTGCGCCGTTGGCCTTCCACCAACAAGATGGCTGAGTCGCGACGCTGCGTTTGCGCATCGCCGGCCCACGGTGCGCGCGTCGACTCCACGGAAGTTCTGAGGGAGCCAAGAGCGACGCGAGAGGTTTCGGATGGGCGGGGTGAACTTCTTGAGCGAATGCCGAAAAAAAATCTGGCCTGCTGCAAATGGCAGCTGCTGCTCGCCTCGCTTCTCTTGATGCTCGCGGTGTTTGGAGACGCCCCGACACTCCATGGTCAGCATCCTTCGATCTCGTTCCCTCAAGAAGGCCAAGGGGAGACGATTCGAGTGCGCGCCGACTCGATGACCGAATACCGACGTGGCGCTTACCACGTGGTGCATTTGGAAGGAGGTGTCCGGATCGAGCAGCAGCCGTTCTTTGCCAAGTCGAACGAAGCGGTGCTTTGGATCGAGCCGGGGAGGGTCGATTCCACCGACCCCAAACCAGCCCAGATCACCCTCTACCTGGACGGAAACGTCGCGGCTCAGTGGAGTGCAACGCAGAGGATCGAAGACCAGCACTGGGTCCATCGGCTGAGCACCCTGGACGATCTGGAGATCCACACCGACGGGAAGACGACGCGGATTCCCACGCGGGAATCTCGCACGGGTCAGTGGCTGCAGCCCAGCCTGCTGCCCACCCCACCTGCCTTGGCCAGCCCCTATCCACTGACCTTGCCTCCACCTCCCAGTCCTCTGGTGTCTGCGGCGCAGTTTCAGCAGAACGCAGCCTCGCCACCGGCGGTTCTATCCGCGCCGGCCGACTCCTCCCAGCGGCTACCACTGGAAACGCAGAGCCCATATGGCGGATGGGAGATTGGCGAGCAGGGGGAACTGAAGGGAGCGGCGAAGCCATCGGAAGGAGCATCGAGTGCCACCGGCCCTGCTGCGACGGGTCAAACGGTTTCCGTCCTGCAGCCGCCAAGCGACCCTCTGCTTCCTGGCGGTCCTGATGGCGGAACCAAAGTGCAGGCCCAGTCCTTCCAGATCACCGGCCGATCC
This sequence comes from Pirellulaceae bacterium, assembly GCA_046085865.1. Lineage (GTDB taxonomy): Bacteria > Planctomycetota > Planctomycetia > Pirellulales > Pirellulaceae > JBEISR01. The sequence goes on along the minus strand of JBJSWM010000600.1, from coordinate 11,796 downwards.
AGCCTCAACCCCAACATCCGCTTTGCCCCAGGCCAGCAACCTGGTCGAACCGCAGCGACCGTGACTGGTGGGCTGCGTATCCGCATCGGTGGAATCCAAGTCACTGAGTCGGATGGTTCAATCACCGACTGGGGCTCGATCCTCTTGGAAGCCGATCGCGCGGTGCTGTGGACAAGCGACTTCAGTTCGATCGTCTCCAACGGCATCACCAACGAACCGCTCGAAATCTATCTCGAAGGAAACATCGTCTTTCAGCAGGGCCAGCGTGTCATCTACGCCAACCGCATGTACTACAACGTCAAAGATCGTTACGGCATGGTGCTGGATGCCGAGATGCTGACTCCGGTTCCTCAGTACGAAGGGCTGCTGCGCTTGAAAGCCGACATGATCCAGCAGCACTCCGAACGCCATTTTGTCGCTCACGATGCAGCCATCACCAGCAGTCGACTGGGGATCCCTCGCTACTGGCTTCAGTCGGGAAAAGTCGTTTTCCAAGATGACCGACAACCGACTCGCGATCCACTGACTGGAGCCCCGATGACGATCGCCACTCCGGGTGGCACCAACATGGAGGCGGACGCCAGGAGCAATTTTGTCTACCTGGCGGGAGTCCCCGTCTTCTATTGGCCGATCATGAATTCGAACATCGAGCGGCCCAGCTTTTATTTGACGGGAATGAAATTCCGTCAGGACAGCATTTTCGTGACTCAAGCGATGCTCGACTGGGATCTCTTCCAAATCCTCGGGATGGAAGGACCCAATGGTACCGACTGGATCTTGTCGACGGATTACCTCAGCGAGCGGGGGTTCGCGGTAGGGACCAATTTCACCTACGATCTTCCTGGTGGTCTTTTCCCCGGCCCCACCGCTGGCCTCGTCGACTTTTGGGGAATTCAGGACGAAGGGCTCGATCGCCTAGGGAGCGACCGGTGGGACATGATCCCAGAGGAATCGACTCGTGGCCGACTCTTCTTTCGCCAACGCAAGTACCTTTCCCAGCAGTGGGAGGTTCTGGCCGAAGCGGGGTGGATCAGCGATCGAAACTTTCTGGAGCAATACTTTGAGAGGGAGTGGGATCTGGAAAAAGATCTGGCCACCGCTCTACGCTTCCGTCGCTATCGCGAAAACCGGATGCTCGACCTGTGGGGGCAGGTGCAGCTGAATGATTTCTTCACCGAGACATCGTGGCTACCCCGCGCCGATCATTACTGGCTAGGGCAGCCGATCCTTGGAGGATGGTTGACTTGGTACAGCCATACCCATGCGGGATATGGAATCCAGCGAGCGGCATCGACCCCCACCGATCCATCCGACGCTGCCAAGTTCCAGCTTCAGCCTTGGGAAGTCGACGCCGAGGGGATCCGCGCGGCGACGCGGCACGAGATCGATCTGCCGATCGCGGCTGGCCCCAGCAAAATCGTTCCCTATCTCAGCGGCGAAGTCGCTTACTGGGGAGAGGACATCGGCAACGACGACCTAACAAGGTTCCTTGGGCAAGGGGGGATTCGTACCTCCCTACCGATGTGGGCGCTCTATCCACAGGCACAAAGTCGTCTGTTCAACGTGCAGGGAATCGCCCATAAGGTCACCTTCGAGAGCGATTTATTCTATGCCGACGCCAGTGAAAACCTGGATCGCCTGCCGCTCTACGATCCCCTCGATGACAACGCCCAGGAGCATTTCCGTCGCCGCCTGGTCTTCAACACCTTCGAAGGGACTCTTCCACCCCAATTCGACAACCGCTTTTTCGCGGTCCGATCAGGCATGCAGCGGTATGTGACCGCGACCAGCACCGAAGTGGCAGAGGATCTGGTGCAGGCGAGATTGGGGATCAATCAGCGCTGGCAGACCAAACGTGGTCGACCGGGCCGGGAAAGAATCACCGATCTGATGGAACTGGATCTGGAGATGCTGGTTTTTCCCAACGCCGATCGCGACAACTTTGGCGAGGAAACGGGCGGCTTTCAGTACGATTACCGCTATCACATCGGCGACCGCCTGACCTTTCTCAGCGATGGCTATTTCGATGTCTTCAGTCAGGGACTGAAACTGGTCAGCATGGGGGCGATGACGAGTCGACCAGGGCGCGGCGAATGGTATGTTGGCCTGACATCGCTGGAAGGGCCGATCAGCAGCCTCATCGCCTCCACCACGCTGAACTATCGCATGAACGATAAGTGGATCGCCACCGGTGGTATCGCAGTCGATCTGGGCGATGTCGGCAATGTCGGAGAGTCGCTGGCGGTCACTCGCATCGGCGAATCGTTCTTGACCCGCTTTGGCATCCAGGTCGACAGTGGCCGGGATAACGTCTCGTTCCAGTTCAACCTGGAACCGCGATTCCTGCCGACCAAACGCCTGGGGGCTGTGGGTGGGCAGTTGATTCCTCCGGCAGGTCTTTACGGTCTGGAGTGATTCCCGGAAGCTCCCAGGCCGATCGGCTGGCGCTGCGTGGCAGGCTCCTTGCAAAGCAACCTAGCCATCTCCATCACCGCCATCGCCGCCTCCTGGCCTTTGTTGCCGACCGCCCCACCAGCACGCTGCAGCGCCTGCTCCAAATTCTGCACCGTCAACAGCCCGAATCCCACAGGCTTTCCACTGCCCAAGGACAGCTCCATCAATCCCTGACTCACCGCTCGGTTGATGTGCTGATCATGAGAGGTCTCTCCTTGGATGACTGCCCCTAACGCGACCACTCCCACGATCTTCGGGTCGCTGAAGGCATGCTGCACTCCCAGCGGCAGTTCCCATGCTCCCGGCACCCAGTGCAACTCGATCTGCTCCCTGGAGACCCCCTCCGTGCCTAGCGTCTCCAGGGCCCCTTCCATCAAACGGCGGGTGATCGATTCGTTGTAGCGGGAGACCACCACCGCCACCTTGGCTCCCTTGGCAAGCCCCGACTCCTTGGTGCCACTCATCAGGTTTCCTCGTTTCCAGTCGCCCCGCCCGATCGCTCAGGCCAAGTCGACGTCTCATGGGTTCCGAATGCTCATCAGAAACTCGGCGTTGGTCCGTGTCTTACCCAGCCGCTGCAGCAGCATTTCCATCCCGTCGCCAGGACTCATCTCGCTGAGCGTCCGGCGGAGGATCGTCATGCGACGATACTCTTCTGGATCCAGTAGCATTTCCTCTCGGCGGGTGCCCGAGCGACTGATGTCGATCGCGGGCCAAATTCGTTTATCGACCAAACCTCGATCGAGCACGATTTCGAGGTTTCCAGTCCCCTTGAACTCTTCAAAAATCACTTCATCCATTTTGCTGCCCGTATCGATCAGCGCGGTTGCCAAAATGGTCAGTGAACCACCTTCCTCCACTTTCCTGGCCGACCCGAAGAAGGCCTTGGGCCGCTGCAATGCATTGGCATCCAGACCACCGGTCAGCAGCTTGCCGGACTGCGGGCATTCGCTGTTCCAGGCCCTGGCCAGTCGAGTGATCGAATCGAGGAAAATCACCACATCGGTTCCGTACTCCACCAGCCGTTTGGCTTTTTCCAGCACCATGGTGCTCACCTGAATATGCCTTGCCGCTGGCTCATCAAAGGTGCTGCTGATCACCTCGCAATGCTCCCCTCGGACCTCCCGCTCCATGTCGGTCACTTCCTCCGGCCGCTCATCGATCAGCAACATGATGACGAACGCCTTGGGGTAGTTCTTCAGAAGTGCTTTGGCCATCTTCTGCATCAGCACGGTCTTGCCAGCACGTGGCGGACTGACGATCAGACCCCGCTGCCCAAAACCGATCGGCGTCACTAGATCCAGCACGCGAGTTTCGATCAATTTGGGATCGGTTTCCAGAATGATCCGCTGGTCAGGATGCAGCGGCGTCAATTGCTCAAAGCCCCGCCGCTGCGATCGCATCGAGGGATCTTCGCGATTGATCGCTTCCACCCGAAGCAATGCGAAATATCGCTCATTCTCCTTCGGTGGACGAATCTGCCCGGCCACCGTGTCTCCATTGTGGAGCCCAAAGCGACGGATCTGCGAGGGTGAGACGTAGATATCGTCGGGGCAGGTCAGATAATGGTGCGATGGACTGCGGAGAAATCCAAAACCATCGGGAAGAACCTCCAGCGTTCCTTCACCAAACATCAGCCCGTTGGATTTCAATCGCTCCTTGAGAATCCGAATCACCAGATCGGACTTCTCCAGCGATTCGTAGCCGTCCAAACGGTCGGCTCTGGCGATCTCTCTTAGCTCCTCCAGCGACAATCGCTGCAAAACCCCCATCGGCATCTCAGCAAGCGATGGCGGAATCTCCGTTGCCGCTCCCCCCGGATCCCCGCTACGACGCTGCTCCCTGGCGATCTCTTCCGCCAACGACAATGGCTCAACCTGCGAGTCCAATTGACGGATTCGCTCCTCCACCCCCGCCTCGCCTGGAGCGGGACGACGAGTGAACGACTTGCCAAAGCGCCGCAACGGCCGGTCCGACCGCGGTCGTTGGCTTCTTGGATCGTCGCTCATGCAGATGTCCTGATTCTCTCGGAATGTCGAGAAACACTCCGAGCCCTCTTCAAGAGTGCCATGAACGACTCGATGCAACCGGCTTCTTGCGATCCTCCCAACGGACCGACAACGCCAGCGCAGTGCTTCGACCGCGCACACCCAAGAAACCAAATCCCGCCCCCAAAAAGAACGTGATCTGCCTCGGGGCAATCGCTGCCGGAGCAAGTCGCCATGGAACGAATTTTTCGGTGGAGTCACCAGTTCTTGACTCAGTGCCCATTATAAGCGTCGGACGAATCGAAAGACAGCCTAACCCAAAAGGCCTAGATCTGCGGGGGATCGATCGGAGAAGTCTGGGGGCGATTGTTCAGCCGTCGATGACATACATCTGCAGCGACCGGCAGCCATGGGCGCCGATGACCAACGACTGCTCGATATCTGCCGTCTTGGATGGTCCAGAGACGAAGCAGCCGAACCCTGGCAGAGGCCGCCCAAGGAGGATTCGGTATGCGTCGTGCATGGTGGCGACGATGCGGGAGCGGGGGATGACAAAAACCAAGTATTGGTTGATGAAGTAGACCACCCGGTGCTTTGGTTGCTGATCGGTCACCCACACGGCACCATTTTCCGCAACCGCGATCTCCCCGGAACTGATGAGGAAATCGACATCCTCTAGGAGATGAGGATCCTCCGTCTTAGCCAGATCGACGTTTCCAGGGATTCCATCGACCAGGCTGACCACTCTCTGGGCGCTCTGCACTTCCGGGAAATTCTGCAATCGCCGCCAGACATCCTGGACAGTTGGAAGCTGTTCGAAAGAACCACCGACGGAAGTCACCATCAGGCCCAGTTGTTCGACTAAATCTGGATAGCGGATCCAGTCGCCATCCAGCGTCTCCGGAAGGGAGCGGGCGGTGGGCAACCGCCGCCGAAGCTGCTGCAGGATCTGCTGACGCGATGCATCGCTCATGATCGTCCCGCCCTTTCCGAACGACTGGAGTTCGCCGGGCCGTTGGCGCTGCCGCGTTTGCGCCATTGAGCCCGGAAGCTTTCAACAGGGGGCACAGGCAATTCGCGCCCCATCCCCCATGCGTTGCCACGGTGGTAGATCATCCACCGCGGCATCCAGCGAAGGGCTTTGCGTCCCATCCATCCGGCGAGAGCGTAAAGTCGAGGATGACGAAGCAGCCAGCCCAATCCATACATCTCGTACTTCTTGGTGGCGGGAAGAAGTCGCCGCTGAGAAATCTCTTTTCGCCAAGCAAGAAGCTGATGGTGCAGATCGATCTTCACCGGGCAGACGTCGGTACACGAACCGCACAGAGTGCACGCGAAGGGAAGGCTTTGATGTTCCTTGGCATCCCTCGCCGGTGCCAAGATACTTCCGATCGGACCTGGGACGGTGGTCTGGTAGCTATGCCCGCCGCTCCGTCGATACACTGGGCAGGTATTCATGCATGCCCCACATCGGATGCAGTGAAGCGATCGATGGAATTCGTCGCTTTCCCGAATCGCCGTCCGGCCATTGTCGACCAGGATTAGATGCAACTGGCCGCCGGCCATCGGCCCGTGGAAGTGGGAGGTGTAGGTGGTGATCGGCTGCCCGGTGGCGCTTCTGGCCAAAAGCCGAGTGAAGACTGCGAGGTCCGAGAAACGAGGGAGCAATTTCTCGATCCCCATGCAGGCGATGTGGATCGGTGGCAGGCTGGTCCCCAGGTCGGCATTGCCTTCATTGGTGCAAATGACGATTCCACCCGTTTCTGCAATCGCGAAGTTGACGCCGGTGATGCCTGCCTGGGCGCCAAGGAACTGCTGCCGCAGATGCCCTCTGGCGGCCCGTGTCAGAAACGTCGGGTCGGCATTCCCCTTGGGTGTCCCGATATGTTGATGAAATGTCTCCCCCACCTCCTCTTTTTTGATGTGGATCGCAGGCAGGACGATATGGCTGGGCGGTTCATTGCGCAGCTGCACGATCCATTCACCAAGGTCGGTGTCGACCACCTGAAGACCCGCCTGCTCCAGGTGATGATTCAAGTGGCACTCCTCCGTCAGCATCGACTTGCTTTTGACCACTCGCTGCACGTTGTTGCTTTGCAGGATATCCAGCACGATCCGATTGTGCTCCTGAGCGTCGGCGGCCCAGTGCACCACCGCTCCCGCCTGAGTCGCCGCCCGCTCAAACTGCTCCAATAGTTCCGCCAGATTCTCCAGCGTGTAGGCTTTGATCTGATGCGCCATCTCCCGGAGCGATTCCCACTCGGGCAGAGCGGCTGCCTGGCGATCCCGCTTCTGCCGGATGAACCACAACGCTCCGTCATGCCATCGCGCACGTGCTTCGTCGGCGGTGAATGTATCGGCAAGCTGAGCATGCCCTTTGGCTTTGGCGATCATGGATCGATCTCTCCGTGGTCCCTGCAACGGTCACCGGGACTTGTTACTTCCGCATCTCTGCAATGTTCGACGTCGAGGGCAGCGTGCGACCGGCGAGGATCTGAGCGACATGAAGAAAGGGAACTGGATTGCCAAGACGTCTGGCCAGTCCTTCCAGATGCATCAGACAGCTCATGTCGGTCGCCGTGATCACCTCGGCCCCCTGTTTGGCGTGATCTGCCAGGCGGTCCTTACCCATCAGGATCGATACCCCCACCTCCTGGACCGCAAAGGTTCCACCGAAGCCACAGCACTCATCAGGCCGATCCAGCGGAACCAGTTGCAACCCTTCCACCCTCCCCAGAAGCGACTCCACCTTCGAAGGCATCGCATCCATCCGCTCGGAGCATCCGTCCAGGCGCAGCTCCCGCAGTCCGTGGCAGCTTCGATGCAGCCCCACGCGATGAGGGAAACTCACACCAAACTGCGCTACCTTCAGAACATCGGTGAGGAACTCGCACAGTTCCCATACCCTGCCTTTGAACGATTCCCATCTGGGCCCGCAATGGTAGTCCTCGTAGTGGTTGCGAACCATCGATACGCAACTGCCCGACGGACAGACCACATGGTCATACGATTCGAAAATCTCGACAAACATCTTGGCTAGCGGGGCTGTCGCCGTGGTCACCCCCGTATTGGCCATCGGCTGACCACAGCAACTCTGCGTTTCAGGAAACTCCACCTGACAGCCGAATCGCTCCAGCAATTCCGCCGTAGCCATCCCGACATCCGGATAAAACTGGTCGATGTAACAGGGGATGAACAATCCAACTCGCATGGGGGTGGCTTCCACAGCTGGCAGCAATAGGCATGACGATTTCCCAGCATGGGAACTGGGAAGATCGCTCTAGTGTAGGGGCAGCGGCCCAGCTTTCGTAGCCCATTAGGCCGCCGTCGAACCTTGGCATGGGATGAAAAAAAGCCTTGGATCGGTTTCGATCCAAGGCTTGCGGGAGTTTGCATTAGGTCATTGGCGTTTGGGATTCCTTACACCATACCATCTGCTTTAGTTTCCTCCGAACGGGTCATCTGATCCCGCATCTTCCTTCTTGGCGGGAGGATCTGCGAAGGGATCGTCGGCGGGCTTGGCATCGCCACCGAACGGATCGGCGGCTGGTTCGGTCGCCGGTACCGGCACCTCTTCCACCTTCGGTTCAATCGATGGCTTGGGGGGTTCAGCTGGCATCCTCCTCGGCTCGCCTTCGATCAGCCCATTGGCAAACGGATCCGCGATCACTCCTTCACCCGGGGTCGGCGGAAGAGGAGTCAGTCCGCTTTGTTGAGCCGCTTCGATGCGAGCTCTTTGAATCATTTCCTGCTGCGCTCTTGCCTGGATACGAGCGTTCCGGCGGTACTTTTCGATTTCCAGTCGCTGGCATCCCTGGATCTTCTCCAAGGACCTACCGACATTGACCACGCGTGTCGCGTTGGCTTCCAGTTCGGCGCCTCGCTGCAGGTCATCCGCACCGGCTCCTGGCCCTTGCAACGCGTTGGTCGCCAGACCTCGGAAAAAATAGACCCGCGGATCCTGGGAACCACTGCCAATCGCAGAGGACAGCAGGTCGTACGCACACTGGTACTGACCTTTGTTGAAGGCATGCACCGCCTGACCAAACATCTCATCCAGGGCATCCTGGGCAAAGAGAGATGGGCTCGAACATCCAATGGCAAGCGCCAAGATCCAGCTTCCAGACCGTCTCATCACAAATGATCCTCTGACCAGCGAACAGGATTTAAGCGAGGAAGATTCCAAACAGGAAAAAGCCCTGGTCGAATCGACTTTCGGGCACTTTCTCTGCTCAATTCAATGTAATTGCGGCCGATGGTTCCGCAACTTTTTTCCCTCCATCCCGTTTCGTCCGCGGCCAACTGGCGGCAACAGGCCGCGGCGGGCAACCGACCCAAAATCGGTCGCAGGCCGTGCTACGACCCGAAGAAACGCTAGAAGCGACATCCCTGGGAGCCAGGATACAGCTGCCAAAGGCAGGAGAAGCCAACCCCATAGAGAGGGGAAAAAAAGAAACCGGACAAGGGAAAAGAGATGGCAATCGTTGCCCAAACGGTGCCATCCCTAGCCACCCTCAGCCGTACCGATTCCACTGCCGCGACTGCGTCGGAATCTTCCTCGGGAAAGCCCCGGTGTCCGCCTGCCAGACTAGATCCCGCCTCGTGCACAGGGAAAAAGGACACCTTTTAAGAATTCCGCCCTGTCCCTTTGCCGCCGGCAGGAAAGAGAGAATCTCTCAGTCAGTTGCCTGTGGAAGAGTCCAGTGGTTGGCCTTCCCCGCCGAAGTCCCCCGGCCCAACGATCTGGCGCGGCGGATCCACCAACTCTTCCACCACTTCGCTCGAAACGGGCGATTGGGTCGACAGTTCGGCAGCAACACCATCGCCTCCCACCAGCGATGGGTCGAAACTGCCTCGGCTAATCGGCGCCGGCACCTCGGCAGGGATATCCGCTGGTCGGAAGAATCGACCTCGCTGGTACGCATCGCCATAGGCATCCGATGGCCACCCCGCCTCGCTTAACTGCACCTGGTGGTAGCCCAGCAGCGACCCTTTCTGGCGATGGAAGTCCTTGAGCGCGACCTGGTAATCGACCAAGGCCCGGTAATAACTACTTTGACTTTGCGCCAACTGCTGCTGCGCTTGGAGCAGGAAGTTGATGTCATCCAATTGGGATTCGAATCGAGCTCTTAGGGCCTCCACCTGACGCTTGTCGGCTTCCACACGATTGAAATTGTTCTGCACCTGTTGGTAGGAGCGATCGATTTGGCGTGATGCATTGCTCAGATCGTGGCTGATCCGCAATTCCTGTTCATTGAGCAAAGCGACTTCGCGAGCCAAATTCAGCTGGGCGAAGCGGGCGGCAGCGCTGGCCTGGCGAAGGCCAACCGGCAGATTCAATTCCATCCCTGCTGCCCATTCCTGGAAATCTCCTTCGAAGATGCTCTGGTAAAGTGATTCGAACGAGTTATCTGGATCCCGGCCTCCGATGAGATGGTCGCCAAGGCCTCGCCATCGATAGGTTGTCACCGCATCGAGTCTCGGGCGGCGATTCAGTCGGGCTGCGACTAATTCCAGTTCCCTTCGTTTGATCTGCCACTTCTGACGTCGCACTTCGACTCTCTGCGTCAATGCATCTCCGACCGCCTGTTCCCAGTCGAGCATCACTTCCGCCTGCGTCGGATGCTCGATCGGGCGGATCAGGCGACCATCGTTGGGGGGAAGACCCAGCATGTACCGAAGGCGCTGCTCGGCAGCGTAAAGCCCTTGTGTAGCCGCGAGCGCGTCATTGACCTGCGCTTCGAAAAGGAAGTACTGGGAACGGACCTGGGCTTCCTGGTCCGCTCGGCCTCCTCGCGCCCCCAGCTCAAACTTGGCATTGACCAACTGCCAGGTACGCAATGCGTTGTCGCGACCCGATACCTGCGCCTCCAGGGAACGATAAGCAAAATAGAGTTCCCAATAGGCATCCTCGACATCGTCCAACAGATTGATCACCCCATTCTCAAAGTCCGCCAGCGAAACGTCATTGTTGATCCGCGCGATCAACACACCGTTGTAGTTGCCGGGCTGACGGCCCGGACCGGCAATTCGGTTGTAGGTAGTGCCGGCACCTTGAAGCAGCGGCTGTCGCATCTCGGCTTCCATGAAACCAACAAAGTCGCTTCGGAACAGTCGAAATGGACTGTTGTTGTTGTCGTAGGCGACATTGTGCCGCAAGGCGAATTGGGTCCCGAAGGCCGTCGTCTTGGAGACCGATGACTCGAAGTTGCTCGTCGTCTGCTCAACCGTCGTCGGAAACAGCAGCAAAAACGAATTGTTGTTAGGGCGGTTGTTCTTGGCCCAGAAGAGCCGGGTTCCCAACTGGGTATCGAAGGCCGCTAAGGCTCCTTCCACGCCGGTGAAGGGATTTGAATCGGCCAGTGCAGGGTCCAGCACGGTCGCCGTCCCCTGGGGAGCCTGCACCACGGCGCCACCAAGACTCCGCAGCACTTCGCTCGATTGCAGCGCCATCTGCGTCGCTTCTGCCAGAGTCAAATCCCACGCCGGAAGCTCCGACGGATTCTCCACGCTCCAGGGCTTGGCGGCTTGCTGAATCTCACCCTGCACGTGGGTTGCCACATCCGGGTATTCCAGACTGGTGGCGCGATTTTGATAGTAAGACAAATCTGACTCGGACTTCCATGCCTTGAAACGAGCCGCTGGTGCGCAGCCCGCCAGCACTGCCCCACCCAGCCCCATTCCGACCATCCATCGCCACCAACGATGTTGCCGCGCCATCGTGTCCCATCCCTCAGGTTGCGTTGCCCGTCGCCCAAGACCAACGAAAAACCGGTGCATCTTGCCCAGGCGGTTCCGTCCCTTCTTTCGGTATCGGCATCGCAACCAGATAATCTGGAACCGAAAGGGCATCCCAAAGGGGGCGATTGGGTTTTCTTACCGAAGCCAAATCAAGCGGCATTTTTGCCAGCATTTTCCTCAATCGGTGCCACCCACCTTTTGCCTTCTTTGCTGGCATTGGGTGCAAGCAGCGCCCCGCTGCAAGGAAACGCCTCGGAGGACTCTATCCTCAAGCAACTTTTGCAAGCACTTTGTCCAATCGGTGCCACCCACCTTTTGCCTTCTTTGCTGGCATTAGGTGTGCAATCGGTGCCACCCACCTTTTGACTCTTTTGCTGGCATTGGGTGCAAGCAGCGACCCGCCACATGGATGACTTGAGATAGCTCACATTGGCGACCCGGGGGTCGGCGTTGGGCCCACCGACGAAGGAAAGTGGCATGAGTCACTTCTTCTGGGGATGGCCCATTGGTCTTGCAAAAGATCAGACCGCGAGGGATGCGAAAAGAGTCCCGGTAAGCTGACCTAGCATCCCGAAAAGACGGTCGACAGCGGAACGAAACCATTGCTTGATGG
>JBJSWM010000599.1:0-4586 GCA_046085865.1 Pirellulaceae bacterium | reverse complement strand
TTCGCCCAATTCCCCCTATACTGCTTCTTGTCGGAACTGCCAGACTGGTGACTCCGACGGTGCCGGTACAAAACAGCACTTCCTTGCGGGTGTAGCTCAGTTGGTAGAGCACAACGTTGCCAACGTTGTTGTCGTGAGTTCGAATCTCATCACCCGCTCTTTTCTTCCAGCCGAACAGCAACCGAAGATGACTTCGGTTGTTTTTCTTTACCCTACGGTTGGAACGTCGAAGGAACCGGTTTTTTACTTGGTTTTTTCGCTCCCTTGGCGGCAACCGGAAACTTGGTAGTCGGCCTCGTTCGCCCCCCGCTTTCTCTCGATGCCAGCCGAAAAAGGGCTCGACCCCACCGTCGATTTACGTCAAAATGCGTCGTGCGGGATGCAGTCTGACAGCATTCTGGCCATCGTGGCGTTCTTCCCAGTGCCGTTGTAGTTGCAGGTAGATCTTTCCATGTCCGATTCCACCACCTCGCTCGCTCCAGAGACTCCCGACACGGAAAAACTGGAACTGCAGACTCAGATCACCAACCCTTCGGCGTGCTCGCGGCATGTCGTCGTCACCATTCCTCGCAGCGAGATCGAAAAACGCTTTCGCAAAGCCTACGACGAACTGAAGCCCAAGGCGGAGCTGCCAGGTTTCCGCCCCGGCAAAGCCCCACGCAAGCTGGTGGAAAGCCGCTTCAAGGACCAAGTCGAGGATCAAGTCAAAAACGAACTGGTGCTCATGAGCCTTCAGCAGGTGACCGAGGGAGGGCATTTTAGCGCCATCAGCGAGCCCGACTTCGATTACGGTGCGGTGGAAGTCCCTTCGGATGGCCCATTCGTCTACGAATTCAATATCGAAGTGCGGCCTGACTTCGAAACGCCCAATTGGGAGGGATTGTCGCTCAACCGCCCCTCCTATCAGATCACCGATGAGGTCATCGATGCCCAACTGGCTCGCACCCTCTCGCGATTCAAATTCCTCGAAGCCGTCGACGGGCCAGCCCAACTGGGCGATACCCTCCTGATCACCGCCGAATTTTCCCAGGATGGGAAAGCCACCAGTTTTCTGGAAGAGACCGACGTCACGCTCCGGCCCAAGCTAAGCCTTTCTGACTGCGTCGTCGAAGATTTCGGCTCCCTGATGGACGGCGTTCGGGAAGGCGAAAGCCGTAAGACCAAGGTGAAAATCGTCGACACATCCAGCAACGTCGCGATGCGAGGCAAAGAGTTCGACGTCGTCTTTCAAGTCGTAGAAGTCAAGCGGGTCAACCTGCAGGACCTCCGCCCCGCAGTCCTGGAGCAGTTTGGATTCGCCAGCCGCGATGAACTCCGCGAATTTGTCAAGGAAGAACTGCAGCGGCAACTGGAGTACCACCAGCAGCAAGCGCTCCGCAAACAAATCACTCAGGAACTGACCAAAGACGCCCAGTGGGATCTTCCCGAGCGACTGGTGCAACGACAGACCAACCGCGAACTCCAGCGCCGTTCCCTCGAACTGCGCCGATCCGGATTCTCCGAAGAACAGGTCAGCGAGTTCATGAATATCGCTCGGAGAAATGCCAAGGAATCAACGATCAACGCCCTCCGCGAACACTTCGTTCTGGAAAAGATCGCCGAAGATTTGAAAATCGAACCAGAAGCCGATGAATACGATGACGAAATCGATCTGATCGCCGCCCAAAGCAACATTTCGGAACGAAGTGTCCGCAGCCGATTGGAGAAGTCGGGCCAGATGGACGCTCTCCGCAACCAGATTGTCGAACGGCGAGTGATCGATCAGATCGTGGCCGCAGGCAAAGTCACCGATCAGGAAGACAAGTCCTTCCTGGCTGCGGAACCTGAATCGTCGGCCGTCCAGTTTCTGGTCGCCCCCGCCATGGCCGAACTGCCCGAGGCGAAATACGACGAACGACCCGAAGATGGACAAAAGCCCGGGGCGACCGTCAAGCCAACCCCCTGATCTCAGGCAACGCCTCCGCAAGAAGCTCACACCAGCCGCCTCCCTCCCCGGGAGGTGGCTTTTTTCTTGCGCCCAACCCATTGGGCTTCGGCCGACAATCAACCAACAGCAACCGATCGAACCAACGCCGCCAAAACACCATCGCGTTCAACTTCCATCGCGACCCGCCTACGCCGCTTTGTCGGCCCAGAGAGCACCGGTCGCGAGCTAGCCAGACAAAGGCTCCCAAAGTGACTTTCGGATGCAACGAACCTGCCGGCATCTAACATGACGTCAATCAACGGAAAGCATCCAACGGAATTCCACTCCATGCGAGTAGTGGGGCCCCGACGAGCCATTGTCCAACCGAGCCGCTGGGATTCATCGTTTTTTTTAGGAAGAGAGTCCACGGCGACTCCCTTAGCCTCGCCACAGCCCCCGGCTTTTGCCCCGCTCGATACAATGCAGCGATGGGAAATCGAAGCCCCCGGCCGGCCGCTCACTACAGTCGACTAGGCAACGGGTTTAGCTGCCCGATGAAACCGAACTCGCTCATCCCCTAGCCCTTGTCAAAATCGACCAGCTTGCCAAGATAAGGGTCTGAACCGCTCTTCACAAACACCGCCAGAAAGGGTGCTACCTTGGAACCGTTTGAACACCTGCCCCCGCTCAAAAGCGCCTACGGGATGCAGAGCTACCAACGCCAGCGACAGATGACGATCGGTGATTTGCTCCTGGAGAATCGGATCGTCTTCCTCCAGGGGGAAATTCACACGGGCAATGCGAATGAACTGGTGATGAAGTTGCTGTATTTGCAGAGCGAAAATCGCCGGAAAGATATTCACTTTTATATCAACTCACCCGGTGGAGAAGTGATCGCCACCCTAGCGATCTACGACACCATGCAGATGCTCTCCTGCCCAGTCGCTACCTACTGCGTTGGACAGGCTGCAAGCGGTGCTGCCGTCCTTCTAGCGGGTGGAACCAAGGGGAAACGCTACTGCCTCCCCAACAGCCGCGTCATGATGCACCAGCCCTACGGCGGCGTAGGTGGCCAAGTTTCGGACATCGAGATTCAGGCAGCCGAAATTCTTCGATGCCGTGAACAGCTCAATGCAATCCTTGCCGAACACATAGGAAAGCCAATCGAACAGATTGCAAAAGATACCGATCGCGACTTCTTCCTGACAGCGCCCGCCGCTGTCGAGTACGGAGTGGTCGATCAAATCCTCAAGAAACAGCCCGTCGCCGAAGAACAGGACAGCTGATGGCTCATCGCCGATCGCCGACTTCCATTCGATCCGTATCGGAAGTCCGTCCCGGACCTGAGTTCCCAGTGAAAACCAACTCTCTAAGCCAAATCCAAAGCATCTCGAAAACAACCATCGCAACCGCGCAGGCGGGGCACCCGGAGTGAACGATACGCCATGACGATTCCAATTGTGATCGAAAAGAACGGTCGGGAAGAGCGAGCCTACGATATCTACAGCAGGCTGCTGAAGGACCGCATCATTTTCCTGGGCCAACAGGTGGATGACTACATCGCCAACGCCCTGGTCGCCCAAATGCTCTTCCTGCAGTCGGATGATCCCAAGGCAGACATCCATCTTTACATCAACAGCCCAGGGGGCAGCGTCAGCGCAGGGATGGCCATCTACGACACCATGCAGTTCGTGTCGTGCGATGTTGCCACCTACTGCATCGGCCAAGCAGCTTCGATGGGCGCGGTGCTATTGACCGCAGGAGCCAAGGGAAAGCGGTACTCGCTTCCCAACAGCCGAATCATGATCCACCAACCTCTGGCGGGCATGCAGGGGACCGCTGAGGAAATCTCCATCCACATGCGGGAGTTCCGACGCACCAAGGACCGACTGAACCGAATTCTCCTGAAGCACTGCGGCCAGGATCTAGCGAAAATCGAACGCGATACCGACCGCGATCGCTTCATGGATCCCGAAGAAGCCGTTTCCTATGGGTTGATCGATCAGGTGATCGAATCGATGCCGGCCACTCCTGAAGCCCCCGCCTCCTAGTCAAAGCCACGATCAATCCGGCTAAGACCAAGCGGAGCCCCTGGGGAGGGAAGTTCAGCCCATCAGGATATTTGCCTGCATTGAGAATAGAGAGCCATCGAATGGAATACGGCGACTCACGTCGCCAAGCTACCGAAAGTATTGGAAAACCGAGCGAAAAACCACCCTTTCAGGTAGACTGCCTGTCGCTGGTCCCACTGGACGCAAACGGATCGCTGCGATACATTGGATGGTTTCCACATGATTTTCCTTGGTTTTTGTCGATGTACGACAAGGTTGAGGAACGCCGTCGACTTCAGACTTTTTCAAACACACAGCGGAGGATTGCATGGTTAAGCTGCAGGTCCGGGATCGGGAGACGATTCAAGAGGCGATTCGTCGGTTCCGGAAGTTGGTCGAACGAAGCGGCCTGAAGAAAGAAATGCGTCGGCGCGAGTATTACGAGAAGCCAAGCGAAATCAAGCGGCGTAGTCGGCTGCGTGCTGAACGGCGTTCGCGGCGCAACCGACTGACCGGTGGCGTCTGAGTCGACGGACCCCCAAGAACGAACCGGCATTCACGGGCGAATAGCTCAGTTGGTTAGAGCGCCACTCTTACAAAGTGGATGTCGGGGGTTCGAGTCCCTCTTC